>CANQYU010000031.1 GCA_947628145.1 uncultured Bacilli bacterium
CTTCGGCATTTAAAATTAAACTTTCTTTTTCTTTTAATTCGGGAGATATAAATCTTTCACAGTTAGTTAGAGTTTGTCTTCTTTCCCAACCAAATTCCTCTTTTACTTCTTTAGCTTGACCTTTACTTACTTCAATATAGTAACCAAATACCTTGGTATACCCTACTTTAACATTTTTAAGACCTGTTTCGGCTTTTATTTTTTCTTCTAAGGAAGCTATAAAGTTTTTCCCACCACTACGGATTTCTTTTAATTCATCTAGTTCTTTATTATAACCTTCTTTAATTAAACCGCCCTCTTTTATCGAAACAGGAGGGTTTTCCACTAAACTATTTTCGAGTAAATCTTTTAATTCCGTTAATTCTTTTAAAGTATCACTAAAACCAAATTTATTAATACTTTCGTTAATCTTAGGGAAATACTTTAAACTATTTAAGATTTGTAATAAATCTCTAGCATTTACAATACCTGTATTTACTTTACTACATAATCTTTCTAAATCGTATACTTCGTTTAGGTAAGTTCTAAGTTCTTCTCGCGTAATAAAATTTTCATTTATAGTATCAATAGCATCATATCTTTTTTCAATATCTTCTTTATCAACTAAAGGAGCAAGTAACCAATTTTTTAATTTACGACTTCCCATCGCCGTTTTAGTTTTATCAAGTAACCAAATTAAACTATAAGTTCTTTCATTTAAACGAATGGTATTTATAAGTTCTAAGTTTCTTATCGTATGAATATCCATTTGTAAAAATTCACTATTATTTAAAACTTTTATTTCTTTAACATGGGATAAATCATTTAATTCTCTTATCGTTAAATAATACCATAAATGTTTAACACTAGTTTTAAAACTTTCTTTATCTAGAGGATCTAGTAAATATTCATAACCACTATTTAAGTATTCATAACTAAGAGTAAGTTCAATACCATATTTATTATGGAAATCTGTAAGTTTATCAAATAAATCTTTATCACTAACTACTATTTCTTTAATACCTTGCTTTAATATTTCTTCTTGTAATTTAATTAAGTTATGATTAATTTCGGTAATGAAAAATTCGCCAGTAGAGATGTCTCCAAAAGTTAGAATATAGTTGATTCCATAGTCTATTACACTACCGATATAATTATTTTCATATTCTTTTAACATAGAGTTATCAACAATACTACCTTTACTATAAACATTAATAACTCCTCTTTTTACTACCCCTTTAGCACTTTTAGGGTCTTCTAGTTGCTCACAAATTGCTACTTTATACCCTTTACTAATTAATTTTTCAATATAAGGTTTTACAGCATGATAAGGAACCCCACACATGGGAATACGTTCATCTAACCCAGCATTTTTACTAGTTAGAGTAAGCTCGAGTTCTCTAGAGCATAATATTCCGTCTTCAAAGAATAATTCATAAAAGTCCCCTAACCGATAAAACAATAATTCATCAGGATAATTATCTTTAATTTCCATGTATTGTTTCATACCAGGACTTAAGCGTTCTCTATCTACTTCATTTCTTTTCATACTGCATCACTACTTAGTATTATAGCAAAAAAACTAAAAGAAAAAAATACTTTAATTAAATGCTTTAAAGTATTTTATGCTTTATTGTTCACAATAATTTTCTTCTTCTAATTCAAGTATTAACTCACTTAGTATATTGGAACTTATAAACACACTAGGATCATACAGCCAAGTTTCATAAACACTCTTTAATCTTTTGTTGTCAATTATTCCTTTTTCTCTTAATTTTTGAACATACCATATAACTCCGTGTACTTCAACATTAGCTATAGTGTTCTTTAATTTCCAATCGCCGGTTAATAATCCATAATTATTATCACGTGCTGCTATATAACTATAATAATCATATATACTATTGCGAGAATTATTTTCATATAAATAATTTGCTTCAAACATTTGCTCTTCATTTAAGTGTATTTGCTTAATCTTTTTTACTTGGGATGATGCCAAATTTTTCTTAAACTCATATTCTTGATAAAATACTAAATCAACGATTCTAATGTTTTTATCATTTACTAATTCTTCTAGAAGCCCTACTTTTTCTAAATGGATAATAACATTTACATCAACCACCAAAATATAACTTGAAGTATTCATCAGTTGTTGCTCCTAAATATTTAATAGCTTCGTTTGTACTTATTATGTTTTCGGCTTCTAATTTAAAAATTGTTTTGTACATTCTAGTAGGATGTTCTTCTATAAATTTTAATTGCTTAGTTCTTAAACCTTTTTTTGATAATAATATAAATAAATTTCGTTTTTTATTTTCATCTATTATGCCTAATGAAAATAAACGCATTATTATAGCATTTAATGATACTTGGTATTCTTTAGCCAATAATAATATTTCGTTTATTGATACATTGCTTAATATTTTTCTTTTTCCCAATGCTAGTTCTCTTTTCATAGCTTTCTCTGGCATCAATAAAGAAGCAGCAAATAAGTCACAATACTTTTCTTTTTCTTTATCATCTAATTTTTCTTTAAAATCTAAAATCAAATGTCCTAATTCATGAGCTAAAGTAAATCTATTTCTTTCATATCCTTTTGACGAAAGTATTATAAATGCTAAATCATCCACATATTCACAAAATCCATCAAATTTTTCTTCAAAATCAATATCTAATATTAAAAAATTATTATCTTCAAGCTTATCAGTCAAATTTTCTAATGCACAATCATCAGAAAGTCCTAGCATTTTTCTTACCTTTATGGCAATAGACTCTATAGAGTTAATACTTTCTACTTCAAAGCGCCATTTTTCCTTATCAAAAGAATATAGTTCATCAGCAAAGTTTAATATTTCTAAATATTTAGCTATTTCATCAGCAATTAGCATTTTAAGCCCATCTTCTTTTTTCTTTGATAAACTAGAATTTTTCCTAAAATTTTCATATTTTAAAGCAGGTATGGAATAAGAATATACTAAATCTGATATATTAACATTTAATAGTTTAGCTATTTCTATTAATTTTAAAGAATTGGGCACCATTGTTTCATCTTCATATTTTTTTATCGTTTGATGGGAAACACCTAGTCGGGCAGCCATGTCTCTTAACGATAATCCAGATAATAATCTGTATTTTTTTATATTTCTTCCTAGCATTTTTCATTTCCCTTTCTGGTTTACATTATATCACTATTATATATTTTTGTAAACTATAAATTCAATAAAATATAAGCCTTCTTTAATTATTTTTTAATAAATTAAATTTTACAAATTTTCTCCCATTAGTTATTTTCTTTTTTCATATAATATTTTAACATTATATAACTTATCAAACATTGAATAGTCATAGAAATTAGATAAGCCCAAGAAGCACCATATAAAGCATATTTTTTAATTAATAAAATAGATACAATTAGAGATACTATAGCACTTACTAAATAAACATATAATTGTTCTTTGTTTCTTTTTATTATGGTTAATAAATTAGAAATAATTGAAGCTAACCCAAAGAATATAGCACCCACAATAATAATTAGGAAAGAAGTTTTATAGTTACCAAGTTTTATGTCATATATAATATTTAAAACTGGTATTCCTAAGAAATATGCTACTAGTAAGATAAGTACTCCTAAGAATAGAAATGTAATATTTATTTTATTAATATAATTATTAAACTTATTTAAAGTTTTTTCATTATATAATTTTGATAAATCATTTACAAATGGAGCCAGAATGTATTGACCACATAAGCTTAACATAGTAGCAGGCATTACAATAATGGCAAAAATAGTTTGAAAACTTTCATCTAAAAAATATTCGATAACGTATTTTTGGCAGTTACATAAAAATATATTTAAAAAAGTAAAGGTAAAAATAGGAAATGTTTCTTTTAATAATTTAGGTACTTTAGGAGTAGTAATTTTAAATTTAATATTATATAAAGTATAAAACTTTTTAATATCAATAAATAATATACCAACATTAACAAGAATTAATAAAATGGTAGATAGTATTAAATCTTTAGTTATTAAATCAGTCATTAAAAAAGCACTAACTCCTAAGAAAGCTTTAAAAAAGAAAGATTTTCCAACATAAGCTAAATCATCTTTTTTTTGGATAAAACCATAATAGCAATCGCTTATAGCTTCAGTTACTTTAAATATTGTTAATAAAACAATTAAAATAAATTTTACAGTATCAAAACCATTTATAAAACAGAATAATATTGTCAATATTATGGTTATAAAAGAAGTGAAAAACCTAGTGGTAAGATACTCATTTGTGGAATATTTATTATTGGTATCCGCAACTTCATAAACTCGATTATAATATACGGCGATGACATAAAGTAAGCAAGCTAAAGAAAAGGCATAGGTAAAAATACCCGCTTGATTTATGCCATTTACTCTTTTAACAATTATTAAAAGAAATAACGAAATAAAAGCATTAGCAGTTATGCCAATTGTATTCCATATAATATTTTTTTTCTTTACATTCATTATTAATCTCCTTTAATTTTTAATAGTTTTTATAATTTTATTAAATAGTACTTTTAAATAAACTCCGAAATAATATAAAAAATGAATCTTAAAATAATTTAGATATTTTTTATTAATAATTTTTTTAGCTTTATTATATTCAGTTAAATTAAAGCTTAAAATGCCACAAGCAAAGATGGGAAATATAAATTTACCATATAATTTTTTTAAATTCAACTCATAATTATAAAAAGAGTCTATTCTATTTAAAATTTCTAAATGGTCATACGCAATACTAGTAACTTTTTTAGTAGAATTATAATTAGTATTATTACCAGATGTTATAGTTCGATATACCGCCCCATCTTTATTTAGTAATCTAATTACCCCCCCCCCACTATAATTTAAGGTGTAAATACATTGAATGATATCACAGATCATTCTATCACCGATAAATAATTCTTTTAATTTTTTATTATCTTTTTCTGATTTATAGATATTTTTATACATTGTTTCAACACAAGAAAAGAATTTAAGGTTTAAAAAATCATTTAGATTGGTATTACAATCTTTTTTTATCCATTCGGGTGAATGCGTAATTATTTTACCTTTTTTATTTACTTCACAACGTAAGTCACTAACACCAATATACTGAGGATTATTCTTTAAAAAATGATACTCCGTTTTTATTTTATCTTTCCAAATCCAATAATCATCACCTTCTAAAACGATAAAGTATTCTCCCTTAGAATTTGTTATGGCATTCCATGTATTATAAGTATTACCATGATTTTCTTTACTAAATAAATATTGTTTATGTTTTATTTTTTTATCATATTCTTTAATAATATTCGTGGTATTATCGGTAGAAGCATCATCCGCAAAGACTATTTCATATTCAAAATCAACATTTTGCATTAAAATACTATCTATGGCTTCTTTGATATATTTTTCTTGATTATAACTTACCAGAATGACACTTAAATCAATTTTAGACATGATGCATTAAACCTCCAATTCTGTTTCGATTATAGCATAAAAAGTATAAGATGACAAATAACTAAAAAGTACTTTTATAATTTGCTATAGTAAATAAATTATGTTAAAATTATTAATAATAAATACTCTAATAAGTTAAGGAGAAAGACCAAATGAAAATAAGTATTATAACGGTTTGCTATAATTCAGAGAAAACAATTAAAGATACTATTGAATCAGTATTAAATCAGACTTATAAGGATTATGAATATCTAATTGTAGATGGAATGTCAAAAGATAGTACTTTAAATATTGTTAAAAGTTATGAAAAAAAATTTAAAGGAAAACTAAAAATTATAAGTGAAAAAGATAAGGGATTATATGACGCTATGAATAAAGGGATAAAGATGGCTTCAGGAGATATAATAGGTATTATTAATTCCGACGATATTTTAGCAAATGAAGACGTTTTTAATAAAATTATTTATACTTTTAAAAACGAAAAATGTGATGCAGTATATGGAGATTTAGTGTTTTTAGATAAGGAAACAATGACGATACCAACTAGGAATTTTGTTGCTCATAAACCATCTCATCGATTGGGATGGCATCCTCCTCACCCTACTTTGTATATCAAAAAGGATGTTTATAATAAAATTGGTAATTTTAATATTGATTACAAAATTGCTGCTGATTTAGATTTTATGTTAAGACTAATTAATAATAATTACAAATTAGTATATATTCCAGAATATTTAGTTAAAATGCGGGATGGTGGGATAAGTACTAATGGTTTAAAGGGATATATAAATAGTTTAAAAGAATCTAGTTTAGTTTTAAAAAATAACAGAATAAAATTACCATATCTTACAAGTTTATATAGGGTTATAAAAACAATAAATCAAGGATTATCGGCGAAAATAAATAAAAAGAATATTCAAAAGAAATTAAGTAAGGAGATAGGCAAATGAAAATAGGTATCGATTTAACTTGGTTAAAACCTAAAAAATCTGGGGGCGTGGAATCATATATTCGCAATTTATTAGATGGATTTTTAGAATTAGATGATAAAAACAGTTACATATTATTGGTATCACAAGATAATAAAGATTCGTTACATAGTTATGCTAATGATAAAAGAATTAAAATAGTAGAATGCAACACTTATGCTAATAAAGTAAAAAGTCATCTGATATGGCAAAACATGCATGAATATAAATTATTTAAAAAAGAGAATGTCGATTTGGTGTTTTTCCCAGTATATGAAATGCCTTTATATAAATGTAAAAAACTAAAAACTGTGGTTACTATTCATGATATTCAAGCATTGCACTATCCCGAATATTTTTCTAAACTAGAAAATATTTGGTTTAAAATGGGTTGGAAAGCTTGTTTAAAAAATGCAAATACGGTGGTAACAATAAGTGATTTTACTAAAGATGATATTAAGAAGCATTTTAAAAATACTGATAATTTAGTTAGAATATATAACCCAATTGTTTTAAATGATAATACCAAGGAAGACTTTAAAAAATTAGCAGAACAATATACAATTAAAAAAGATGAATATTACTATACAATCTGTTCATTATATAAACATAAAAACTTAATTACTTTAATAAAGGTTATGGAAAAAATTAAAAACATGGATACTACTCTCCCTAAAAAAATAGTTATTTCGGGAGTTGGTGGACCACAAAAACAAGAACTATTAAATATGATTGCTGAGAAAAAATTAAATGATAATATTATCTTAACAAGTTTTGTTTCCAACGAAGAAAGAAATGTTTTAATAGAAAACGCGAATATCTTTTTATTTCCTAGTATATTTGAAGGATTTGGTATGCCCCCAGTGGAAGCTATGATGTTAGGGACAAGAGTTATTACTACTAAGTGTACTTCGTTATATGAAGTAACGGATGGAAAATGTAGTTATGTTAATAATCCAACTAATCCTACAGAATGGATTTCCAAGATAAAAGAAGTACAATCTATTACCCCTAAAGTTTTTAAATTTCCCCAATATGATAAGAAACTTATTGCTAAAGAATATTTGAATTTATTTTACAAAGTTGCAAAAAAATAAAAAACAATCACGTTTTTTACTTTTTTTTATCTTGTTTAGCTTTTACTAAAGTAAGATTTTGTTCTAACTCTACTATTCTTTCTTGCATTTCACTAATTTTTTTACTGTTGCGGAAATTAATAAATAATAGAAACAAAATACAAAATACAAATAATAGTGAGGGTGGATAGGAAATATTTAACCAGCCTGCTATAGTATCTATAGAATAAGGGAAGATAGCTAGTATTAACATAAGCAATGCTGCCATCATCCAGTAAAAACTTTCTTTAATGGAAAACTTTTTACTCCTCACTTCTAAAAATATATATAAACTAATAATAACAGTCAAAACAATAAATACACCATTTTTCATACTACTTTACTCTCTTTCTACCAATATTTTGAATAACTATGAAACAGACAGTATAAAACATATTAATCATATATTTAATAGGTTTAATAATACCTCCATGCATGCTTTCGCCGCTTTCTCTAAGACGCATTTTTACAGGTTCTTCTTCTATTTTATATCCTTTATATAGCATTTCTACTATTAAATTAGCATCAGGAAATTCAGGATAAGCACCCATTTTAGCATATTCCCTTATAACTTTTTTATTTAGACATTGAAATCCAGATAAAGGGTCAGCTATTTTTTTATGACAAAATAGTCTAATCATTACTTCAAATATTTTAGTTCCTATTCTTCTAAATAAGGGGCAAGGATAACCAGTATCTTTTAAGTATCTTGATCCGATAACAATATCACAATTGGTTCTTAACATATGTTCATAAAGTTTTTTGGCTTCACCTGCAATATGTTGTCCATCAGCATCCATTTGAATAACATAATCATAATCATTTTCTTTAGCATATTTAATACCGGTTTGAATACTCATAGCATATTTCATATTATAAATATTCGTTATATAATTTATATTATTTTCTTCCAAAACTTCTAAAGTATTATCTTTAGAACAGTCATTTATTACTAAAATATCAGCAAAATTAATATCTTTTTTGATTTCATCTATAACTTTTTTGATATTTTCCGCTTCATTATAAGCGGGAATAATTACTAACACTTTTTCTTTTTTCATACTTACCTCTTATTTTTTCTTAAACATTTCTTTGACTTAATATATATGTCCTTGTACTATAAATTTCTTTAAATTTATAACTTTGATACATTTCTTTTTCATCAAATGAATAAATAATATAATTTATATGTTCATTTGATTCAATATTATTAATATCTAATATCTCATCATAAAAATTATTTAATTCTTTATCATCTCCTAAGGGATTAGTTCTGGTAATACTATAAATCCAAAGTTTTTCCATAACGTCTCCCACAAAATAATAATTATTATTGTGAAGTTCTTTAGAATATTTATTATAAATTGTTGTTATATCTTTTAATTCTTCTTTACTAAATATAGACTTATAAATATTTTTATTAGATCTATTATTATTAAACCAATAAATATCAGTAATACCATTAATAAAGGTGGTATTATTTAATAAAGGATTTTTTTGATAAAGTTTATTATCAATATCCGTACATTGAGCGATAAAAATAAGAAACATTAAACTTAAAATAGAAATCGACATAGTTTTTAGTTCTTTAATATCACTTAATAATGTTATACCCAAACTAATAAAACATAAAGTCCATAAAGGATAATAAAGTTTATAATAGTAATAACTAGCTATTTTATCATTATAAAATAAGAAGAATAAAATAACAATAAATACTATATTCATTAAAATTCCTAAATCAAAAACATTAATTTTTTTATGTTTTAAATTATATATAAACTCGTTTATAATAATAACTAAAATAAGTATAAAATTAGATATTAAATTTCTATAAATATAACCATCTAATTTGAAAATATTTACAGGAGAAGACACGCTAGATTTAACAAACATATTACTGATAAAGTAATACCACATACCAATAATAAAAGGTATTACTAATATAACAGAAATATATTTTACGGCTTCTTTGAAACTAATATTTTTTAAAATTTTCCATTGATATAAAATATATAGTCCAACTGCACCATATATTATGGGAATAAATAAATAATAAGTAATAAAAATACTAAAAGAGAAAAGACTTAATATTAATAAATCAAATGAGTTGATTTTATTTTTAAACATTTCATGAATTAATAACATTAATATTGAAATTAGCAATATTGATATTCCTAAATAATGAAAACCAAAGATTAGATTATTATAAACATAACCAAAAGTAAATAGAATACTTAATACTGACATTAATAATAATTTCTTGAAATCCCACTTTTTAATAAAAGAGTCCAAACAATAAAACATAATTAAAATAGATAAAAATACTACTGTTAATTCAAAAATTATAAAAATATCAATTTTAGTCGTAAAATTATTATTGGATAGTTGGAACAAGGTTCCTAAAGTAGTATACGACATGAATAATGTTCCGCCTTCAGCTTTGCCGTAAAATTCATCAGCCGGTGATTTTTCGAGTAATAAATTAGATTCGCTAAATCTTTCGGCCATTAAGTAATGATTTGCTGGATCAGTAGTTTCAAAATATAAATCTAAATTTTTTCCAAAGCGATATATTCCGATAGTACTAGTTAAAATTAGTGCTATAGCTAGAAATAATCCTTCGTATTTTTTTATATAATACTTTTGAATATCTTTACTTTTATAAGTTTTTATTAATAAAGGTATTGATAAAACTATAAAGGTTATTCCTCTAACTAATAAATTAGCAGAAATACTTATACTACTCAATATAAATATTATTAAAGAATTGATTATAAATATTAAGATTAAATATATAATGGCTGATAAAATAAAACTTTTATGTTCGTTGCTTCTTTTAAATAAAAGAAGACTTATGAAAAATATTATAAATCCTAAAATATAAAATAAGTTCATTTTACACCTTACTTTCTATAATAATCATAAACGGAATTTTCAACTTTATATGTTACAAATTTGTTTTCTAAATATTCAAGAGATTCTCTTAAAAACTCTTCTCTTTCTTCCTTTTCTTTGGTTTTATAAGGAGTTCTAAAAATGCTGGTAGTATGATTTACATGATAAAAATGATTTTTTAATGATAATCTAATCCAGAAATCCCAATCTTCCAAAGCATCAATGTTTTCATCAAAGCCACCTGACTCTGTTAATAAACTTTTTTTGAACATTATTGATTGAATAGGAAATAAGTTCATTTTGTATAATCTTTTTCTCGAAAAATCACCAAATCCAAATAATCCTCTTTCTTTAATATTATATTTATATGGAGATTTTGATAAAACTTGTATTTTAGTTTCAAAAGAAGAAGTGTAAGCGATATCTCTTTTATATAACTCAAGATATTTCACTAAAGTTTCAATATGATCTGGTAAAAATAAATCATCATCATCTAAGAAATTTAAATATTTTCCTTTTGCACGGGAAATAGCTATATTTCCGACAGCTGACCTACCCTTATGCTCGTTGGTAGCCATATAGTTTATATTTAAATCAGCAAATTCATTTTTAATCATTTCTCTACTGGTATCCTTACCATCTTCAACAATTACTATTTCAAAATTTTTATATGTTTGATTTCTTAAGCTTATTAAGTTTTCTCTTAAAACATCAGGACGAGCGCAAGTTCTAACTAGTATACTGACTAATGTATTAGTTTCAAAATCGGGTTGAGTAAAGAAACCATTTTCTTTTACTATTTCGTAATCTAAACCATTAACAAAAGTTGGTTTAAAGTCTCCTTTAGAAGTAAAGAAATTGACAAAAGTATATTTAATCGTTTTAGTAAATAAAGCTTTACGAATCATTGATCTAGCCTTTTTTTGAATATTTTTATCAACATTTTTAGGTAGAGATATTCTCCCGAACCCAACATTAAATAAATAATTTACCCCTCTCAAAAAATTTCTAAATTTACCATATTTTGCTCTAATATAATAATTACTTATATAACCATAAACAAATTGGGTAAGTTTAAAATCATATGGTTTAGTATAAGAATAATGTGTTATAGGAACATTATATAAATATTTAATTTTATAATGATGTTTTCTAAAATTCCAGCTAATATCTACGTCCTC
>CANQYU010000032.1 GCA_947628145.1 uncultured Bacilli bacterium
TCCATCACTTGTTGGTTGAGTTCCTGTATTATTTGTTCCGGAATATATCATTCTTACTGTTCCATTTTCATTTATTCGGATTATTCTCCACCAGTAGTTACCAAATTTTACCCAATTATTATTTACTGTCCCTCTATAATAATATGTTGTTCCCTCACTTGTTGTAGCTGAATATACTCCACTATCTGTTGTTGTACAGGAGCTACTGTTATGATTAGCATTATTTGTATTTGCATCACAGGCTGTTCCCGTAAATTTATCTATTGTTCCTTTTATATCACTACTATCTATTTCTAATTTAGCGAGTGTATCTTTAGCTGGATTATATTCTTCAAAATACAAATAACACTTCGTTTCTTTACTTGTTAAGTTTGATACACTTAATGTTTTACTACTTGTATCATAATTAAACATATCATATGTTTTTACATCTTTATTATCTCCTACTATACAATAACTCTCATTACTTATTATTGTATAATTATCTGGAATTGTATTACTTTGTTTATATGTATTATCTTCTTGTTTTATATATATTCCTATTATATTATTACTTTCTTCTTTTACTTTTATTTCTTCTACATTTTTAAGTTCTTTTTTAGAACTTAAAGTTAGTATTATACTTAAAGTAAGTATTAATACTATAATACTAAATGCTCTCTTATTCATTTTAGTCTCCTTATTCTTTTTTAATTATAATTAAAATTAATTATAATTACATTATGTTCGACAAAACTTATCAAAACATCTTATATTTTTATCTTATATATTTCTAGTATATAATATAATTGATAAAAATTCAATATTAATTATCAAAAAAAAAGAAGCTAATCTTCTTTATTTTGTTCTAATTTAATTTCTTCCTGTCTATAATTTAAAGCTAAACCTATTGTAAATATAAATGACAATAAATAAAACCAAATCATTAATACCACAATACTAGCTAAATTACCATAAAATACATCATATACTGCTAAATTAGTTGTATAAAATGAATAAATATATGTTACTAATATAAAACCTATAGTTGTAAATATAGCTCCTTTATTTACTCCTTTACTAGGTATTTTTTTATCGGGAGCCATTGTAAATATAATTTTAATAAATATAAAGATAATAAACCAAGATACTGGACCTTTTAAAATATTTATTACTAAAGTTATATTTGTAAATACATTTTTACTTATATCCATTAATTTTAATAATTCTACAAATTTATTACCAAATACATTAAATATAAGTAAGAATATAAATAATATAATTATTATCAGTAGCATGAATATCGCTTTTAATCTTCTTTTAAAAAACCCGGAATTTTTAATACCATAAATTGTATTAGAACTAACTATAATGGAGGCTGCTCCATTTGAAGCAATAATATAGGCCACTATTAAAGTAATATAAAAGTTTACATCAGCCCTAATTAACATATTAGTCCCTAAAAGCATATTGGCAAAATCTTGACTAAAAGCTTGAGCTATATAATTAGCTATAAAATCCATTGAAACATGTAAAATACTTGCTATATAAGTTATAATTGTTAAAGTTGGAACAATAGATAAAACAAAAGCAAAAGCTAAATGTCCTGGTAATATTTCCATTTCGGGTTTTCTTATAATTTTAAAGAAATTTTTAGCCCCCTCTTTTATTTTATCCCTCATTTTCATCCTCCGAAGCTTTTTTCTTTCCTTTTTTCATTTCATCTGTCGCTTCTAGTATAGCATCTTCAATAGTTTTAATACTATCTGTAATCATTGAATAACCAAATTCAGCCCCATAATCATATGGTAATTTTTTAAATTCTTTATTTAATTTATGAATATAATTAGTTACTTGTTTTTGGGTATATCCCACTAAATAAATTAAAAATTCGTTTCCATCCGTCCGCATAATATCACTATTATCCAGTTGTGTTTTAATTAAGATATTCGCGGCACTCCTAATTTGTTTATCTCCCTCTTCATAACCTAAAGTATCATTTATAAATTGAATATTATTTAAATCTATAATAATCATCGTTTGGGGATATATTGTATTATTATTCCAATTATTTATATATTCATTTAAATAATTTCTATTTTTTAAACTAGTTAATTGGTCAACAAACTTAATTTTATTTTCTTTTTTAATTTTTTTCGCTACTCTAATTCTTTTACTACTTTTATAGAATATAATAACTATTAAACCTACTACCCCAATAGTAATTAATATATATGTCGCAATAGTTCCGAGGACATTACCTGTTTTAACTGTTAAATTATGAGAATACATTCCTTTATAAATCATCTCGGTACTATCTAATCTCATTACATAATTTTTTAGTAATTTATAAAAAGCATTACTATTTTTTACTTTAAAATTATATTCTTGTTCAATAGTTCCTCTATATCTTTCTGTATAATTAGATAATTTATCTTTCGCATATAAATTAAAGATATTTTCGTCTATCACAATAATAACATCTTTTTTATTTAATTTAGCTAATTCTTTTTCATTTTTATAAGTATTTATTTTAATTCCTTTAATATTACTTAAATAATTATATAACTTACTATTTTCTTCTACATATACCTCTTCATTTACTAAACTATTAATAGAATTAACTACTAATCCATTACTAGCTCTAGCAACTACACTATATTTTGCTAATATTTTTGAATTAATAGAATTTTCTTTACTATCTAAAGCATAATAATCAAAATATAAATCAATATTTCCTTTATTAATAACTTTTTTAAAAGTATTTAAATTCCGATATTTTGTATAATTAAATTCTATTCCACTAAAAGAACTAAAATCATACAAATACATCGCCACTATTCCCCCATAATTGCCACTCATTAAAACCTCATAAGGGCTATTATTAACTAAACCATATTCATAAGTAATACTGCGCATTGCATCTACCTCAGTCTCGGTTATTCCTAAAGCTTTGGTAAATAAATTAAACTCTGCTCTTTTTTCGTATTCGTCTAAATTTGCTTTCCAACTATTATAATATTTAACTAAAATATTATATAAAGGTTCTTCTTTATTACCACTAATTGTATAATAAAGTTTAACATCGGATAAATGGTCTATAATATAATAATTATTACTCAATATTTCGTCTAAATACATCGTTAAAGGTACAATTATATAATTTATATCTTGTCCCTCTTTAAAAGCATTAAGTAAATCTTCTTTACTAGCATAATTTTTAAAAGAAACATCTTTACTATTACTTAAAAAACTACTTATATACGATAAATCACTATTTATAACCCCAATATTTTTTCCCGCATAATCTAAATAATCTGTTACTATTTCGTCTTTTTTACTTACTAAAACATAATGGTCTTTATAAAATATTTTATCATTACTACTTAAATTAGTTTTAACTCCTAAAGCTAAACCATTTACACTTTCTCCATAATTATAAGTGACGGGATTAATTTGTAATTTATATTCTTGTTCTAAATCATTAATAAAATCATAATAAACCCCAGTTCCAACATCACCAAAAATATTAATATTATTTACAACATTAACATTAAGAACTGTATTTATATTATCATTAATCCATTTTTTTTCACTCGCGGATAATTTATTTTCATCCGTTAGTGTTTTATAAGTTATAAGACTAATTATTACAACTAGTAAAATAATAACTATTGTAATAATAACGCTTTTTTTGTTTTTCATAAACAACCTACTCTTCTTCTGTTATATTATTTTGTACCCAAACAATACCCCCAGTTCCCCCGACATTGTGAGAACCAGTTAAAATAAAGCCATCCGCATTTTCTGTTGCTTCTGCTTCGATTTGATATTCTAAATCATAAAAATCTTGTGTATCTTCATCAAATAATTCTAAACTAGCTAAAGCTTTACTTTGGGCTTCAACTAAAGTTGTCCCGGCGACAAATTTCATGGTTATAATTATTCTTTTTCCTTTAGTTTCTAAAGAAACTTTTTCGATTTTTTCGTCTTCTTCTAAAGAACTTTTAATACTTTTACTTACTTTATCAGTAAAAGGATGGTCTTCTATTCCCTCTAATCTATCCCCATATTTTGAGCTATTTGTTCCTACAAAATATGTAAAAACAACAATAGTAATTGCCACTACACAAGCAACTAATATTAGTAATAAAACTAATAATACACTATTTTCTTGCCAAAATTTTTTTAATTTTTTCATTTTATCTCCTCTTATGCCCTCTATTATATCATTAAATAACTATTATCGCAATTTATAATTATTTTACAAAAATTTACGTTTAAAAAGTAAATAGTTTACAAACTATCTACTATTTCTTTAAATTTAGGTTCATCCCAAATTTCAATTCCTAAGCTTTTCGCTTTATCATATTTACTACCTGGAGCTTCTCCCACAATTACAACATCGGTATTTTTACTTACACTATCTACGGTTTTTCCTCCATAATTTTCTAATAATTCTTTAATTTCTTCTCTACTCATAAAACTAATTGTCCCCGTAATAACAAATTTTTTATCCGTAATTAAAGCATTACTAGCTATTTCATTTCCAATATAATTCATATTAATTCCCTTATTTTCTAATGTTTCTAATAATTCAATATTACTAGGTACTCGAAAATAATTGACAATATTTTGAGCTAAAACCTCGCCAATATCGCGAATACTTGTTAAATCTTCATAAGTTGCTTCTCTTAAATTAGCCATATTTTTATAAGTACTAGCTAATATTTTGGCATTTTTAGCCCCTATTCCTCTAATTCCTAACCCAAATATTAATCTTTCCACACTATTACTTTTAGATTCTTCAATCGCTAAAAGTAAATTACTTACTTTTTTATTTCCATATCCCTCTAAAGCAATAATCTCTTCTCTATGTTCTTTTAAAGTATAAAAATCCGGAATAGTTTTTAAAAAGCCTTCATTATAAAAATCCTCAATAATTTCTTCGCCTAAACCATCTATATTCATGGCTTTACGACTAGCATAATGAATTAAACCAGCAATATTTTTCTTAGGACAATCGTCATTAACACAAAAATAATCCACATTTCCTTTTTTAACTAATAAAGAACCACATATAGGACAATTTTTAATCATTTGAAAAGGTATTTCAGCCCCGGTTCTTCTCTCTAACTTTGGCTCTACTACCTCGGGAATAACATCCCCCGCTTTTTTAATAGAAACAATATCGCCAATTCTTAAATCTAATTCTCGACAATAATCTTCATTATGTAAAGTTGCTCTGGAAATCGTCGAACCCATGACTAAAACTGGCTCTAATACTGCGTTAGGAGTTATTTGCCCCGTTCTACCTACCGTAAACTTTATATCTTTCAGTTTAGTTAAAACCTCTTCTGCCGGAAATTTATAAGCGACTGCCCATCTTGGATATTTAACTGTTGAACCCAGTTCCTGTTGCATAGCAATATTATTAACTTTAATAACTATGCCATCTATTTCATAAGGTAGTTCACTCCTTTTAGCCGCATATTCTTTAATATACTCCATTATCCCTTTTTCGTCCTTAACTAATCTTGAGGCGGGATTTACTTTAAAACCTAACTCAGCCATAAAATCCATTGCTTCTTTATGGGTTTTTATTCCATAATCTAAAGGGTTAGGTAAATGATATATCCAAGTATCTAAATGCCTTTTGGCGGCAATTTTAGGGTCTAATTGTCTTATTGAGCCCGCCGCGGCATTTCGAACATTTTGGAGTTTACTTTCGCCATTTCTTTCTCTTTCTTGATTTAATTTCTCTAAAGTTGCTTTATTCATATAAATTTCTCCCCGAACCTCTATATCAATATCTCTTTTTAAATCTAAAGGCACGGTTTTAATTGTTTTTACATTGTGAGTTATATCTTCCCCAATCACTCCATCGCCTCTAGTCGCGGCAAAAATTAATTTTCCATGTTCATAATGAAGCGAGACTCCTAATCCATCAATTTTCAGTTCACAAACATATTCGGGTTTAAAACCAGCATTTTTAATTCTATTAGTAAAATCATATATTTCTTCTTCATTAAAAACATCGGCTAAACTTATCATAGGTATTTTATGTTTTACTTTAACAAATTTATCAATAGCTTCCCCACCTACTCTTTTAGTAGGACTATTTGGGTCACTAAACTCTGGATATTTTTCTTCTAAAACAATTAATTCTCTTAAATATTTATCATATTCTTGGTCAGTGAGGGATGGGTTATCCAAATTATAATATTCATAATTAGCTTGTTTTAAAATGGCACTTAATTCCGCCATTCTTTTTTTTATTTCTTCATTATTTCCATAATTCACGTGGCTCTTCCCCCATCTCTATTAATTCTCTAATTTGTTTTTTAAGTTCTTCTAAATCATTTTTATAAGTAATTCCTACCCATTTAGACTTAGTAGGTATTAAATCAATTTTAATAACTCCCTTTTTCATAGCTAGAGCTAAAACATTAGGTAATAAATATTCAGAATTATTATCTATGCCATCTTTAAAATATTCTTTCATATCTTCTTCTATATAATCAAATATTTCTTTTCTAAGTGCATACATAAGCATTGAAACTGGTTGCTCCTCTTTTAATAAATATTCTTTATCTCCCTCTAAAGACTTACCATATATTTTACCATTTTTTCTTTCCACGGTACTTTCTACTATATCAGTTAAAACTCCCTTATTAGTAAAACAAATCCCTCTTTTCACAACACCCTCTTTAGGTAAAGTTTTCCCAATTTCATAACCTATTACTCCAAAATCTTTACTTTCTTCTAAATATTTACTTAATAAAGAAAAAGCTTCTTTTCCATAAAAATCGTCGGCACTTATTACGGCAAAATCTTCATTTACTTGTGTTCTTGCACAATATAAAGCATGCGCCGTCCCTAAAGGTTTTACTCGTGTGGAAGATATCGTAACTCCTTGAGGTAAATTATCCATTTCTTGAAAAACATATTTAACTTCCATTTTATTTTCAATTCTTTTTCCAATAGTATTTCGAAATACCTCTTCCATTTCTTTTTTAATAACAAATACTACTTTTTGAAAACCCATTTCTTGGGCATCATGAACTGAATAATCAATAATAAACTCTCCATTTAACCCTACTGGTTCAATTTGTTTTAAACCACCAAATCGGCTTCCCATTCCAGCCGCAAGGACTACTAAAGTTTTTTTCATATAGCCTCCATTATTAAATAATTATAACATAGTTATTTCTTACTTTTATAATTTTTTTAAACCTTTATGATTTTTTAATATTTTTCTTACGCCAAAATTTTTAGCAAAAGCAATACTGACAAATTGAGCATCAACCCCAATTACTACTCCTTTTCCATATATCGTATGCATAACTATATCGCCATTATTAAATTCTTGCATATCTTCTGAATATAATTCGTTTTTATCAATAACTTTTTCTTCTTTAATACTTAAATTACTTGTTTCTAAAACATCTTTATTTATTTCGTCAATAAATCGCGAAGGACTATTTACACTTGTTTTACCATAAAGCATTCTTCTTTTCGCATTAGTTAAATATAATCTTTCTTTAGCTCTCGTAAAACCTACATAACAAAGTCGTCTTTCTTCCTCAATTCCTTCGTCTCCCTCTAAGAAAGCATTAGCATGGGGAAATATACCCTCTTCCATGCCAATAATAAAGACTACTTTAAACTCTAAGCCTTTTGCACTATGAAGAGTCATTAAAGTAATAACATTATCATTATTTTGATGTTCGGAAATATCCGCGATTAAACTAATTTCGTCTAAAAAATCCCCTAAATTAACTGAACCAGTTCGAGCTTCAAAAGACGCAGTAATACTCTTAAATTCTAGCAAGTTTTCTAATCTAAGTTCACCATCTAAATTATTTTCTTCTTCTAATTCTTTTTTCATGCCACTTTTTTCTATTACATCGTCAACTAATTCCGTTAAACTTAAATTTAAAGCATCATTTTGTAATTCTCTAATTAAATTTTTAAATTCTAATTCTTTTCCTGAGCTTATAGCTTCAAACATTGATACATTTTTTTCTTAGCTATTTCTTCTAAATTATCCACACTTTTATTACCAATTTTTCTTTTAGGAACATTTATAACTCTTCTTAAACTTATATCATCATGAGGATTATTAATTAATCTTAAATAACATAATAAATTTTTAATTTCTTTTCGTTCATAGAAATAATAACTACCTACGACTTTATAAGGTAAATTATTTTTAAGTAATATTTCTTCAACATTTCTTGATTGGGCATTAGTTCGATAGAATATCGCTATATCTTCTTCTTTATAACCCATATCTAATAATTTTCTTATTTCTTCCACAATTAAAGTAATCTCATGCTTCTCGTCGTAGCTGCGCATATATTTTACTTTAACTCCCTCACCTAAATTACTATAAAGCTCTAAATCTTTTCGTTCTTTATTATTTTTAATGACGGAATTAGCCGCGTCTAAAATATTTTTCGTACTCCGATAATTTTGTTCTAATAATATAACACGTGGTTCTTTATAATCTTTTTCAAAGTTTAAAATATTACGGAAATTAGCCCCTCTAAAACGATATATACTTTGATTCATATCTCCAACAATAAAAATGTTTTTATACTTAGCTCCTAATAATTTACTCATTTTATATTGAACCTCATTTGTATCTTGATATTCGTCAATTAAAATATACTTATAATGTTCTTGTTCTTTTTCTAATACCTCTTTATTATTTTTTAATAAATTTACTGGTAAAGCTAGTAAATCGTCAAAATCAACACTATTATTCTTTTTAAGCATTTTTTGATATTCATGATAAACATTCACAGCTTGCATTTCGGGTGCCGTATTAAAAAACTTAGCAATATCTGCCTCCGTTAATAATTCATTTTTAATAAAACTAATTTTATTGCGAATAAAATAAGGACTAACCTCTTTTACATCATAATTTAAATTTTTCATTATTTTTTTAATTAAACTTAAAGCATCATCCGCATCAATTATGGTAAAATTAGGAGCTAAATCTAATAACTTTACATTCTCTCTAATTATTTTTAAACCAAAAGAATGAAATGTCCCTACAAATACCTGATTATTAGGGACTAATATATTTAATCTATCGCGCATTTCTTTCGCGGCTTTATTTGTAAAAGTAATTGCTAAAATATTATTATCCCTAATTCCTTGTTCAATTAAATAAGCAATTCTTGTGGTTAATACTTTAGTCTTTCCTGAACCTGCCCCGGCCAAAACTAAACAAGGTCCATCTATATGTTTTACTCCCTCTAATTGTTCTTTATTTAAACCACTTAACATTTCTACCACCTAAATAAGATTATATCAAAAAATTCCTCTTTTGGAAAATGAACTTTACATTTATTAACTAATATCATATTTATTTATTTTCCAAAAATATCTACAATAATATTAAAATATCAATAATTTTTATGTTTATTTATAAAAAATGTTGATAATGGATAAAGAGTTCTAACTATCTTCCGAATTTTTTGTAAAATTATGTAATGAGAGTGGGATAAACAATGAATTTAAGATACATAAGAGACGAACATGACTTAAAACAAAAAGAAATCGCCAATATTTTAGGCGTCGCTGTAAGTACATACTGCGTTTGGGAAACTGAAACTAGTACTATCCCGTTAAATCGCCTCATTGACTTTTGCAACTACTTTGATGTTTCGCTAGATTATGCTCTAAATTTAACAACCCAAAAGAAATATCCCCATATGCATAAAAATATTAACTATGAAGAACATTGTCGTCGTATTAAACGTTTACGAAAATTAAATCGTTATACTCAAGAATATATTGCTAAAGTTTTAAATACTGATAATGGTGTAATCTCCCGCTATGAAAGTGGTAAAACTTTAATCTTAACTGCCTTTTTAATGGAATATGCTAAAATATTTAATGTTTCTTGTGATTATATTATGGCTCGTATTGATGAAGCCATTCCTTTAAAAAAAGAAGAAAGTATTTAGTCATTTAATATTTGCCAAAATCTTTCTTCTTTTCTTTGTTCTTTAGAACTATCTATAAACTCTATTTTTTTATTTGTTTCTGATAATTTTTGAGCTTCAATCATCCTTTTTAATTCTTTTACTACCCCTAAAGCTCCCGTATAAAAATTTACATCCCCCAGTATTTCTTTTATTTCTTTTTGAATTAAAGGATAATGAGTACAACCTAAAATTACATTTTCTACCCCTTTAAATTGAGTTAAATTTTCTTTTAAATAAGCTTTTATTTGGGACTCTAATCCTGCCTCAATTAAATCTGCTAACCCATGACATTCTTTTAAATATATAGCTTTATTATCATATTTTTTATATAATTCTTTAAACTTTAAAGAATACATTGTTCCTTTAGTCGCTAAAAGTAAAGTCTTCCCCTGGGTATTTTTATCATATACTTGTTTAAGCGCCGGCTCTATTGCAATAATCGGAATATTATATTTATTTCGTAAATAACATTTACATATTGCACTCGCTGTATTACAAGCAATAACAATTATTTGACATCCTCTATTTAACAAATAATTTACAATATTATCGGTGATTTTGACTAAGTCTTCTTCGCTTTTATCTCCATAAGGATTATTTAAAGAATCGCTATAATAGATATAGTGATAATTAGGCAAAGTTTTTAATATTTCTTTAAAAACTGTAACCCCACCCAGCCCGGAATCAAAAATACCTATCATAAAAACCATCTCCGTACATTTATTATACTATAAATATCGAAAAACGTTTTCAAAATATTTAAAATATTATATAATTAATTTAGAGGTAAAGGTTGAAAAAAAATAATTAAATTTTGACACGCAAAAAAGTGTCTTGTCAATGAAGACATTAAAATAAGCTGATC
>CANQYU010000033.1 GCA_947628145.1 uncultured Bacilli bacterium
TGTCTCCTTAGCTCAGCTGGTAGAGCAACTGACTCTTAATCAGTGGGTCCAGGGTTCGAATCCCTGAGGGGACACCAAGTAATTGTTATGGGATTGTAGCTCAGCTGGTTAGAGCGCACGCCTGATAAGCGTGAGGTCGGAGGTTCAAGTCCCCCCAGTCCCACCATTTTTTTGGCCAGTTGGTGAAGTGGCTTAACACACTGCCCTTTCACGGCAGCATTCACGAGTTCGAATCTCGTACTGGTCACCAAGTTAAGAATATAAGCCTCGATTATGAGGTTTTTTATTTGCTAATAAAAAGCTTACTTTTCTACAAAGTAAGCATAGTATTCGTCAAAAGTAATATCATTTTCATAAATATAGGTTGCGGCTTCTATTCCAACATAACGCCAATGCCAAGGTTCAGCACTAAAACCAGTAATGGCTATTTTTTCTTCTTTATATCTTTCAATAAAACCAAATTTATAAGCATTATTTTGGAGCCATATATGAGTTTGAGAATTTTTAAAATCTTTAGTTGAGGTATCTTTTTTACTAAATATATCTATTGCTAAGCCGGTTTGATGCTCTGAGAACCCAGGTCTGGCGGCGACAGTATCAGCATAAGTAGTACCTTTTTTATCTTTATAATTATCATAAGTTTCTTTTTGTTCTTCATAGCTGCGGTAACTAGAATTGATAATTAAATAAATATCTTCTTTTTGAGCTTCACTCCACATCTTTTTGAAAGCTTCATAAGCCTCTTTACAAAGTTGATGCTCAGTACCATAGTAATAATCACGAGAAACTTTAACTAAAGTCTCGGGAATATAGTCATTACTTAAACTATAATATTTATTAACTAATATTAAATTACCTTTAGAAATGTCGGTGGAAAGCTCATATTCGTAGTGTTCTTCATTACTATGAGTATTAACATAAGATATAATTGTCTCAGGAGAATATTCCGGGTGAATTTTAGCATAATTTAAATATTCTTCAATATTGGCTTTTAAATAATATTTTTCTTTTAATAAGTTTAATAAAAAGTCATTTTTAGCCGAATTAAATAAACTATTATAAGTGTCAATAGGTAAATTTTTAAGGAGTTTTATATCGTCTAAAGTATAACCTATTTTGGAAAGTTTGTATTCGTCAGTTTTTCTTTCGGCCATATTATGATAAATACGAATACCAATACTAATACTTAGAACTAAAAAGACTAATAAACCTAAAACAACCCAAACTTGTTTTTTTAATTTTAATTTAGTTTTGCGCAATATTATCACCTAATTATATTATAACGAGAAATTTTATATTTGACAAATTAATTTGAACGCGATAAGATTATATTGTAAAGTTAAAAGTAAAGGAATAAGGATATGGAAAGTAATAAATTAATTTTAGATTATTGTAAAAATTTTGATTATATTATGAATACCGATTTTTTAGAGGGAGATACTTTATCTAATAAATTAGTGGAAATATATAAAAATTTTATTTTTAAAGTTGATATTAGAAATGAAGAAGATTTAAAAACTGCCGTAAAGCTTGATGAAGTGATGGGTAAATATGTCGAAGATTATGCTTTTAGAAAGAAATTACAAGAGGGTATGCGCCAAATTAAAGTAAAGAGAGGAGCCGCCGATATAATTCGAACAATTGTGGATGGCTTAATTGAAATTTTTAAGAAATATGAAATAGATGCGACAAGAAAAATTTATATTTCCAAATGGCTTTAAGAAATAAGCTCAACTTATTTCTTTTTTTAGGTTTTTTTGATATAATTAAATTAGTTTTATAAGAATTGAGGTATAAACGTGAATTTTTTGGAAAAATATGGAATTAAGATAGATAATCAACAATTATTATTAACCGCGTTAACTCATAGTAGTTATTCCAATGAACACGGGGGAGAAAATTATGAGAGATTGGAGTTTTTAGGGGATGCGGTTTTACAATTAGTAACAAGTGAATATTTTTATAATTTATTAAAGGTAAGTGAAGGCGAATTATCAAAAACAAGAGCTAGTTTTGTATGTGAAGAAGCTCTAGCAACTTATGCGAAAGATATTGGAATAGATAAACATATTAGGGTGGGAAATGGGCAATTAAAAGATATTAATGATACGATTATTGCCGATACATTCGAAAGTGTTTTGGGGGCAATATATTTAGATAAAGGGTTTCAAGTTGCTAAAGAATATGTATTAGAGGTTTTAAAGCCTTATGTTTTAGAACATCATATTTTTTTAGGAGATTATAAATCGCGTTTACAAGAATTTGTTCAAACAGATAGAAAGACTTTAGAATATGTTTTAGTGGACGAAGAAGGTCCAAGTCATGATAAAACTTTTGTGTTTGATGTTGTAATTGATGGAATTACTTATGGTCGGGGAAGCGGCAAAAGTAAAAAGGAAGCTGAACAACAAGCCGCGAAGAATGCTTTAGAAAAGTGTGCAAAGTAAAGGATTGATGCAAGTTGTATTTAAAAAGTATAAGGAGTCAGGGTTTTAAATCTTTTGCCGATAAAATAGATTTAGAACTTAAAAAAGGAATTACCGCGGTGGTTGGACCCAATGGAGCTGGAAAAAGCAATATTGTTGACGCGGTAAGATGGGTATTAGGAGAACAATCTATTAGAGCTCTTAGAGGAACTGTTGGAATGAGTGACGTTATATTTAGTGGTTCTAAAACACGGGCACCTTTAAATAGAGCTTTTGTTTCTTTAACTTTTGATAATTCTGACCATTATTTAAATAGTGAATTTAAAGAAATAGAAATAAAAAGAGTTATATATAATACAGGAGAAAATGAATATTTTTTAAATAATTGTAAAGTAAGACTTAAAGATATAACAGATTTATTTTTAGATACAGGCGCGGGGACAGATTCTTTTAATGTTATTTCCCAGGGAAATGTTACCGATATAATTAATAGTAAACCTGAGGCACGAAGAACTATTTTTGAAGATGCTGCGGGAGTATTAAAGTATAAAAAAAGAAAAGAAATAAGTTTAAAAAAATTAGAAAAAACAAAAGAAAATTTAGCTCGGATAAAATTAGTTATTCAAGAATTAGAAAAAACAGTTAAACCATTAAAAAAACAAAGTGAAGATGCCAAAAAATATTTAGCTTTAACCGAAGAATTAAAAAATATTGAAATAGCTTTAATTGCGAAAGATATAACTGACATTAATACACAATATAAAAAAATTAAAGTAGAGGTGCAAAATCTAGAAAAAGAAATAATTGCCATGAATACTAATAATGAGCAAGATAATTCTCTTTTAGAAAAATTAAAATTAGAAAGTTTAAAATTAGACGAAAAAATAAGTGAAAAGAATAGTGAAATAATTAAATTAACGGAGAATTTAGCCAGTTTAGAGGCCGAAAAATTAGTTACTTTAGAAAGAAAAAAATATGAAACTCAGGCCAATAATTTAGAAGAAATAACTTTAAAATTAAAAGAAGAAGAGTTAGAACTTAAAAAAGAAAGAGATTTAGAAAAAGTTAAATTAGATGATGTCATAAATGATATTAAAGAAAAATCAATAATGAAAGATAATATTGATAATGAAATTATTACTTTAAAAGTTAAAAAGAGTAATATGGTGAACCAAATAAATGCTTATGAAAAAGAAATATTATTATTAGAAAATAAAAAAGAAATAGTAGAAAATAATATTAATAATAATATTAGAATACCCGGGAGTGTACGAAGCATTATTAATAATATGCGTTTAAGTGGAGTTCATAATACAATAGGTAATTTAATTCAAGTAGCCCAAGAATATGAACTTGCAATTGCGACGGCTTTAGGAGCTAGTACTAATTTTATTATTGTAGATAATGAACAAGCTAGTAAAGAGGGAATTAATTATTTAAAAGAAAATAAACTGGGAAGAGCAACTTTTTTACCCTTAAATATTATTAAACCGAAAGAAATTAATACTTATGATTTAGCTCAAATAAAGAATGAACCGGGATTTATTAATATGGCGGCAAATTTAATTACTTATGATAAAATGTATGATAATATTATGAAAAATCAATTAGGTAATGTTATTGTGGTAAGTAATATTGATGCTTTAAATAAAATTGGAAAATTATTAGATTATCGTTATAGAGTAGTATCTTTAGAGGGGGAAATTCTTTATTCAGGGGGAGCAATTACAGGTGGTGCCGAAAAAAATTTAAAAGGAGCTTTAAGTGAAAAGCTAGAGCTTAATGAGATTAGCGAAAAGTTAGAATTAAAAAAATTAGATTTAGAAAATTTAAATAAAGAATTTAAAAATCTAAATATATCTCTAGAAGCATTAGAAACTAAAGAAGCACCTTTAAATAAAAGTTTAATTAATTTAAATGAAATATTAAATACTAAAACTAATAAAATTAGAGATTTAGAAGCTCATATTGATAAAAAAGAATTAGAAATTAAAGGCAATGAAGAAATGGGCGAAAAGAAGCTTGATAAAAAGTTAGTGAGTATTTTAGAAGAAACAAATGTAGTGGAAAGTGATAAAGAAATTCTTTTAAATGAACTAGAAAAACTGAAAAAACAAAGGGCGGATTTAGGTTTAGAAATAAGTACTCTTGAAATTAAATATAAAAAAGTTAATGCAGATTATGATAAAGTTGCTAGTTTACTTAAAGAAAAAGAAATTAAATTAGGAAAATATGATGTTAGGTTAGATAATTTATTACTTACTTTATCTAATGATTATGGAATAACTTATGAATATGCTTCTAGTAATTATGAACTAGAATTAGAAGAAGAATTAGCTAGAACCAAAGTAGAAACTTTAAAAGAAGCCATTACTAAGTTAGGGGTAGTAAATACTTTAGCTATTGAGGAATACGAAAGAATGGCGGAAAGATATAATTTCTTAATTAAACAAAGTGAAGATTTAGAAGCTTCTTCTTTAGAACTTAAGGGAATTATTACCGAAATGGATAAAATTATGTTAGATAAATTTAATACTACTTTTAAAGCTATAGCTAAAGAATTTAATTTAGTATTTAAAAAGTTATTTAAAGGGGGAAGCGGAACTTTAGAATTAACTGAGCCTAATGATTTATTAAATACCGGAATAGATATTATTGCATCTCCACCAGGCAAAAAATTAAATACAATTGCTTTATTATCTGGAGGCGAAAAAACTTTAACGGCGATTGCTCTATTATTTGCAATTTTAAATGTTAAACCTAGTCCTTTTTGTATATTAGATGAGGTTGAGGCTGCTTTAGACGAAGCTAATGTCGATACTTTTGGCAAGTATTTACAAGAAAAGAAAGATACTAGTCAATTTATCTTAATTACCCATAAAAAAAGAACTATGGAATATGCTGATATTTTATATGGAATGACTATGCAAGAATCAGGAGTAAGTAAACTAGTAAGTGTTAATTTAGAAAATATTTAAAAAGAGCTAAAAAAAGCTCTTTTTAAATTTCACGATATTTTTCCATATTTTGATAAGGGTTTTGTTTATTTATTCTATCAACGAATAAGATACCATTTAAGTGGTCAATTTCATGTTGGAAAGCAACACTTATGTCTTCACGAACTCGAATAGTAAAGGGATTTCCATCAATATCTTGGGCTTTAATGGTTACTCTAGCATAGCGGGGAACTATTCCCTCGATCTCACGATTGACACTTAAACAACCTTCACCTTCACCGACATATATTTGTTCTTCACTATGACTAATAATTTCCGGATTAATAATAACATAATTTTTAAAAGTATGATTTTCTAATTCTTCAACAATAACAAATATTCTTTTTAAAATACCCGTTTGAACATAGGCTAGACCCATGCCAGCTCGTAAGTCATATTTTTCGGCATATTCTTCAATTTGACTCATTTTTAAGTAAGTAAGCATATCTTCAATATGTTTTTTATCTTCTTTACTTAAAGGAAATGTAACCTTGGCACTAGTTTGATGTAAAAGTGGTTCTTTTTCGTCTAAAATAGTAATATTTGGTAATTTCATAAGTTCACCCCTAAAACAAGTTCTATTTTATCACAAATGTTAATTTTTTTCAAATAAAAAGGAAGATGGTTCTTCCTAGTTATTATTGTTATTACCCCAGCTCCAGCCTGCGCCAATAATGATAACAAGTAATATGAATAATACTATCCATATTGCTGCGCCTAGGCCATAACCGCTTGTATATCCAGCATAGCCACCACCGGTATTACATGGTTGACAAGCACCATAGCCTCCGCCGTAGTAACCATTATTTCCGTAATAATACATATTCATACCTCCTTTATGTATCTATTATAGTTTACTCATTTAAACAGCTTTTTGACATTAAAAAAGTCTAATTTTTAAAATTTATTTAAAATAAAGACTTTGTATGATAAAATGATAATGGGTGAGTAAGATGAAGAAAATACTAGCTAAGATGGATAAATGGTTATTATTTATGATGCTTATTTTTAGTATTTTTGGTCTTATTATGATATTTTCGGCATCTAGTGTATCTACAGTTTTAAGATATAATGTACCACAATACCATTTTTTTATAAGACAAGCAATATTTATTGTCGCAGCTTTTATAATAGGTTTTGTAGTAGTTATTAGATTTCCAACATCTAAATATAAATATTTTGCTTATTTAGCAATGTTAGGAATAATAGTCGCGTTAATTGGTTTATTTGTTTATGGTAAAATAACTAATAATGCTCGCAGTTGGTATGATATAGGACCTTTAGCTTTACAACCTAGTGAATTTGCAAAATCAATTATAATTATTTTTCTAGCTGTTTCTTATCAAAAATTAGAAAAATTAAATACTAATAATATATATGCTTATTTAATACCCATTGCAGTTTCTTTAATTGCTGTATTTTTAATTGCTTTACAACCCGATTTTGGAACAGCTTTAATTATATGTGGAATATTATTTGTTATATTTATTAGTTTACCTTTTGTAAAGAAAAATTTGCTTAAATTTTTAAAAATTGGTTTAGTGGCGATTATCATAGGAATTATTGCTTTAATTTATAGTGGAGCAAAGATTTTTAATTCTCGGCAATTACAAAGATTTGAATTTAGAGCTCCTTGTAGTAGATATATAGAAGATACTGGATATCAAGTATGTAATGGTTTTATTGCCATTCATAATGGTGGTTTATTTGGAGTAGGGTTAGGTAATAGTAGTCAAAAATATTTATATTTACCAGAAAGTCATACCGATTTTATCTTTCCTATTATTGTAGAGGAATGGGGTTTAGTCGGAGGAATAATAGTAATTTTAGGTTATATGTTTATGTTATATAGAGTATTAAAAATAGCGAAAGAAGCCGAAAACATGCGACTTAGTATCTTAGCATATGGAACATTTTTATATTTATTATTTCATATATTAGTTAATTTACTAGGAGTACTCGCTTTAATACCTTTAACGGGAGTACCCTTACCATTTTTAAGTTATGGTGGTTCTTTTACAGTAAATGTAATATTAATGCTTTTTGTAGTAGAAAGAGTTAATATTGAAAATAAAATAATTAAAACGAAAAGAGAAATGGCTAATATAACTAATTAATTAGCTATTTTTTTATTTTACGCCTTTCTTTCGACAAATTTCGTAATTCTCCTATGCTATAGTAAAAATATTTCTTGTTTTAAGAAATTAGAAAGGAGAAAAAATGCAAACAGAAAATAAAATATTTATGAGTTTAAGTAATGATTTATTATTTAAAGAAACTTTTGCTAATATAGATAATCGTAAGTATTTAATTTATTTTTTATCTTGTTTTACTGATTTTAGTTATGAATATTTATCGCAAGTTAAAATGGTTGTAAAATATGAAAGTATATTAAATAAAACTAAATATTTTGATAAAGCTTATCGTGGAGATGTTGTAATTGAATTTGCTAATTATAAAATAAATTTAGAATGTTATTCTAGTTTTAATGAAGCATCATTTAAGAAATCAGCCACATATGTAATGCGAATATTTTCGACTCAAACCTCAAGAGAAAAGAATAGTTATAATATATATGAAAGTGTAATCCAATTAAATTTTATAGATAATGTAGTAAAAAGTTTTCCAAATGAATTAGAATTTACTTATAAATTATTAAATGCCAAGACATATGAAGATACGGTCTTATCTGATGCCTTTGTGATAAAATGTTTTAGACTTGACAAAGCGCGAGAACTCCAGTACAATTTAGATAACAAAAAGCTATTATGGTTAAAATTTATTGGGGCGAAAAGTGCCGAAGAGAGAAAAGAAATAGCAAAGGGAGATGAGCTTTTAATGGAATTAGATAATTGGATAGAGAGATATGTAAATGACAAAGAGACACAAGAAATCTTTGGCAAGTGGGCTGAGAAAATAGCCGAAGATAAAGGCATTGAAAAGGGCCGAATAGAAGGCAAACAAGAAGAAAAACTAATAACTGCTAAAAAGTTGTTAGAATTAAATATTTCTCCAGAAAATATAGAATTTGCCACAGGCTTATCTTTAGAAGAAATAGAAGAACTTAAAAATTAATTAAAAATGCTAAAAAAATAGCATTTTTTCTTTTGGCTTTTTTAGCAATAAATATGTAAATATTTATAAAAAATATTGAATATTTTTCAAATATAATGTATGATATATATAACATATAGTATTGCAATAGATAGTGCAAAAATTATTTTTGACATGTTTTGTCGAATGTAATGTAATTTTATTTATTATGATTTAAAATAGATAAGTAAAGGATGATTTAAATGAAAAAAAGTAAAGTATTATTATTTATTATTTTAATACTAGTAGTTATTGGAGTGGGTGTATCTTTCGGTTTTTTATTAGTAGGAACTAATATAACTGGAGAGGGTTCAGTTAATACTGGAAAGATAGGTAAGTTTTTAAAAGTTACTTATGATGCTGGAAACGCTAAATTTGAAGCAAATAATTTATATCCTGGAAAAAGTGCTAGTAAAAATTTTACTATTAAAGTAGAACCTGGTAGTAAACAAAATAGTGTTATATATAGTATATATTTTAATATAACTCATAATGGATTTGTTAAATGTAACGAGAGTAATTATGATAATGTCACAAATAAATGTGAAAAAAATGCCGAAGAGTTAGTTTATTCATTAAGTGAAGATGGCGAAGAGATAGTTAGTGGAGATTTAACAGGACAAGTGGGAAAAATAAGATTAGCTAATATAACTAAAGAAAACTTAACTGAAGCTAAAACTTATAATTATACTTTAACTATTACTTTTAAAGATACAGGAAAAGACCAAAATCATAATGGAAAAGATACCACAACTTTAGAGGGAAATATTGATGTAGAATATGACGAGAAAGTATTTACATCTAAAGATATGCTTGCTAAATTGAAAATAGATAGTAATTATATAAAAGGTACGATATCTCAAATTACAGGTCCAGCATGTGCTAGTGGAACAAATTCAAAAACACATGATAGTGGAGATTGCACAATAACGGGTGAAAACGGAATATATGAAGCAACAACAAGTGAGGGAACAACATATTACTATCGTGGCACAGTCAATAATAACTGGGTAAAGTTCGGAAATTATTGGTGGAGAATAATAAGAATAAATGAAAATGGAACAGTAAGAATGATATATTCTGGAACAAATAATACAGGAACTCAACCGGATAAAAACGACGGAAGATGGGTGCCTCTGGATTATTTCCAATATAAATCAAATCAGTATAATATGATTGTAGAAGATGATAATGTAGGAGTAGGATTTAAGTATGGAGACGCAAATCCAAGTGGAAATAATGATATAGATAAATATAATAATACTCATAAAAATGAAAATGATAGTGCAATATTAGAAGCATTAAAAACATGGTATAATGATGATAGTAGTATGGATAAAAGCTTAATAGATGGAGAAACAGGCTTTTGCAATGATAGAGAAATAGCTGCTACAAACCATGGGAATGATAGTTATAACAATTTAGGATATGCCAAGAATGCAACATATTATGCAGCATATGATAGAGCACATGAACCCAATTCAGAAAGTAATGCAAGTGAACAAAAACCAACATTTGAATGTAAAAATAAAACAAGAGATTTATTTACAACAAGAGATAGTAGTAATGGTAATGGAGCCCTAGATATACCAGTAGGATTAATAACAATGGATGAGGTAATATATGCTGGAGGTTTTGGAGGTTCGGACAACTATGGATATTGGTTATATACAGGCCAGTATTACTGGACCATGACTCCGTCTGACTTTGACATTTACAGTTTGTCTAATGTGTTTGATGTAAATCAGACGGGCTCTTTGGCCATAAATGCCGTGAGCGACCCTTATACTGTACGTCCAGTAATAAATCTGAAGGCTACTACAAATTTTTCAGGTAGTGGTACAGTTGACGACCCATACATACCATCATAGATGGTGGGTATTTAAAAAATGTAATGCTTAAAATATTTGAAATACCTTTTAAACTCAAACTATATGTTTGGGTTTTTATATGTCTTAGTTATGTCGAAAAATGTCACGAATTCCTAAAATCCTGGCTAAAATAAAGAAA
>CANQYU010000034.1 GCA_947628145.1 uncultured Bacilli bacterium
TTACAGATTTAATAAAATCTGCTTAGCCAATTTAATTAAATCTGCATCAAAAATGGCCATTTTTGACCAAAATTGTCTCCAATTTAATAAAATCTGTATTTTGCATTGGATTTAAATTTATGATATGTTGAATGTGCGAGACATCTTAGGGGGTCTTGGTGCTTGCCACTTTATTTTTTGTGAAAAGTGAGGTGGTCATATGAGTAAAAAAGATTTTTTAATCTTAATACTTTTAGTGCTCATTATACTACAAATTATTTTTAAATAATTTTAAATATAATAAAAATGCACCATTTACCTTATAAGTAAGTGGTGCGAACCAAACATGGCAAGCACTATAACGTGTCTCGCTAAATTAAGTATATAATATTTTTATAAATTTGTAAATAGGTGCTAATTTTATCTAAGTAAATTATTTTTTAAATACAAATAATTTACTTAATACATAATTTCCAATTGTTACAACTACTTGGGAAATTAAAGTAACTATAATTACCCACATTTTAGTATCTAGTTTTAAAAAAGTAACAAAGAACCACATAATAAACATATCCATTAAAAGAGTGACAATTCTTCCACTTACAAAAGTCACTATTTCTTTAAGATAATTTTTATTTTTAGAATGAAAGACAAATATTCTATTAGCTATATAAGCAAACGCAACAGCTCCAATCCAAGAGACAATAACCGCGATTTGCAGTTCTAATTTTTTACTAGCATCTAGAAAAGTAAATAATAATCCAAACTTTATGGCTACACTTACAATAGTAGTTAAGACACCGACAATTAAATAATTAATAATTTCTTGTTCTTTTTTATATAAATTTTTAAGTTTATCCATCTAAATCACCTACTTAAATTATAACTAAAATTTGGTAAAAAAGATAGTTAATTGGCGAATATTGGGTAAATATTTAAATAATAAAGTAATAAACTATAAATATGTACACAGGTATTACTTAGTACATAAAAATTTTTAATATCAATCTAATATTATATGTATTAACGATATTGAAAAGTAATATCTAAAAGAATGAGAAGAGTTTATTCTCATTCTTTTGTATTTCTAATTTATTTGTAGTATAATAAATATAGTTTTAGAAAGGGAAAAAGTTATGGAACCAGTTATTTTTACTATTTTTGGAGTTTCCATAAGATGGTATTCTTTATTAATTTTAATTGGCATTATTATTGGTATTTTTTTAGTTATGAAAGAAGCTAAAAAATTTAATTTAAATCAAGATACTATTTTTAATATGTGTTTTTATGCTATTATAATTGGCATAATAGGTGCTAGACTTTATTATGTATTATTTAATATTTCTTACTATCGTTATAATCTTATTGAGATATTCGAAATATGGAATGGTGGATTAGCTATTCATGGAGGTATAATTGCCGGGGCTATAACTATTTATATTTATGCTAAAAAACATAAGATTAATTTTATGCGTTTATTAGATATTTTAGTTCCCTCTGTTATTTTAGCTCAAGCCATTGGTAGATGGGGTAATTTCTTTAATAGTGAAGCTCATGGCTTTGCGACTACTTTAAATGCTTTACAAAAAATGTATATTCCCTCCTTTATAATTAAAGGTATGTATATTGATGGTATATATTATTTACCAACCTTTTATTTTGAATCTTTATGGTGTACATTAGGTTTTATTATTTTACTTATTATCCGTCATTTAAAATATGTTAAGGTAGGAACAACGACCGCTTTATATTTAATGTGGTATAGTTTTGGTCGCTTTTTTATAGAAGCATGGCGAACAGATTCTTTAATGTTCGGTGGTTTTAAAATAGCGCAAATTGTATCTGTTATCTTATTTATTAGTTCTCTAATTTATTTAATCTATATTTATCGTCAAGGCAAGTATGCTAATCTTTATAATGATATTAATAAAGGGAGAGTGAACTAAATGTATGATTTAATTATTATTGGCATGGGTATATCGGGAATAAGCGCGGCTATATATGCTAAACAAGCTGGTTTAAATGTTTTAATGCTGGAAGAAAATGCTCCTGGTGGTACCATTAATAAAATTGCCGAAATTACTAATTATCCAGGGTTTTCTAAAATAACTGGCCCAGATTTAGCTATGAATTTATTTGATACTATTACCAAACTTAATATTCCCTATAAATTAGAACCTGTAACCGATGTTATTCTTGAAGAATTAAAAACTATTAAAACTAAAAATAATGTATATCAAGCTTCTAATATCCTTATTGCGACAGGACGTACTCCCGTATTACTTGCTCTTCCTCATGTTAAAGAATATCTTGGCCGCGGTATAAGTACTTGTGCTTTATGTGATGGAGCTCTTTATAAAAATAAAGATGTGGCTTTAGTCGGGGGAGGAGCCTCCGCTTTATCCGAAGCCTTATATCTATCTAAAATAGTTCATAAAATTTATTTAATTCATCGTCGTTCCGAATTTAGGGCCGAAGAAAATCTTATTGAACAAGTTAAACATACTAAAAATATTGAATTAATCTTAAATAATGAAATTACCTCTTTAATCATTGAGAGTAATACTTTTAAAGGTATTAAATTAAAAAATAAAGAATTACTTGTTTCGGCTTTATTTATGTATATTGGGAGTAAGCCAAATACTAGTTTTTTAACTAATACCGCTTTAAAATTAGAAGATGGTTATATTATCACAAACGAAGATGGCCTAACTAATATTCCAGGCGTCTATGCAAGTGGAGATTGCACTAAAAAAGAGGTTTATCAAATTATAAACGCGGCTAGTGAAGGAGCCCTTGCGGCGATTAAAATAGCCCAAAATAAAACCTTATAGCTATTCTATAAGGCTTTTTTATGGTAAGAAAATATTAGGTAAATCTAAGTCATTACTATCTTCTATATCCTCACTACCACTATCTAAATCATTATTAGGAACATTATCAAAATCATTTGGCTCGTCATTACCACTAGAACTATTAACATAAATTGTAAATTCTGAAACATTGTTAATAAGTACTCCGTTATTAACACTTTGATTAGCAATCATTCCATCTAAAATATCGGCATTATAATAAGGACTTTCTTCATTAACAAATTCAATATGAATTTCCATATTATGGTCTTCTGCCCAAATTTGTGCTTTCGTAATGGTACTACCGACAAAATTAGGCATAGTAACTAATATATCGCCAGTTGTAATCCCTTGCCCTGTAACTTTAGGAGTATATTCTTCGTTACTATCAAAACTAAAAGTTTTAGTAATTTGTTTTTCTTCTAAACCTAAATTAGCTTTCATTAAATTAACAATTGCCTCTAAGCTTCCCGGATAATAACCTATTGCCGCGGTCATATATCCATTATTACTAAGTCTAACTGGTAAATTATAATATTCTAAATAAGTTTTTTCAATTGTTAAAAATTCTCCATCATCTAAAGTTTTCGCTAACATATTTTTTAATACCTCATAAGCTGATAACATTTGCGTTCTAGTCATATTAGTATCAATATTATTAGTTATAGCGTCTAATATTTCTTGTAATTTGCCAATATTGCTTTTATTCGCGGCTTTCTTAGCTAAAGCTTCAATTAGTTGTTGTTGATGTTTATTTCTGGCAATATCACTCATTAAATAAGCATGTCGACATCTTGCATAAGCTAAAGCTTCTTCGCCATTTAAAGTTTGTAAACCAGGACTTATACAAATTAAATGTTCTCCAAACTGTCTTAAAGAATTTTGCTCACAAATTTGACCATTATGGGCATTAATATATGCTTTATAGTCGGGAGCTTCTACATCTACTTCAACACCCCCTAAAGCTTCGACTAAATCAACAACTCCTTTAAAATTAATTTTTACATAGTAATCAATTTTAATATTTGTTAATTGTTCAATAGTTTTAATTACACAATTAGTCCCATAAGCCGCGGAAGAATTGATTTTCGCATAACGATTATTATTACAAGCAATTGGCACATAAGTATCTCTTGGAATAGAAAACATAGTCGCATTTAACGTTTTAGGATTAAAAGTAATAAGCATTAAAGTATCTCCATTAAATGATGTACTAGCATTAAGTCCATCTTTTTCCGAATCTACTCCCATAAGTAAAAGGGTAAATGGTTCAGTTAAACTTTTATTACTTACAATAGTTGTATCTTGGTTTTCCATCTTTTCACTATAAGAATAAAATATGTTCGTATTATCTAAACCCTCAAATTCTTCATTACTAAATATAGTTAAATAATTAGTAGTTAAGAATATTCCATCTATTTTTCCCTCTAATAAATCATAAATCATTTCATAATAACTAGCATAATAAGTAACTTGTTCTTCTTTTAATTTTTTATCTTGAATTAACTTTAAAGCTAAAACATTACCCTCAATATCTTTACTATTATTAATCATTCCTAATTTACTACTAGTATCAATAGTAGTTCCCTTTACTACGACTAAATTACTAGTATAAGTTACATATTTATCATCAACTAAATTATCAATACTACTATTAAGCATGCCAATATAATAATTAATTACCATAACTCCCGCGATTAAAATAAAACTAATCGCTATAGTAATTGCGAGTTTTATATGTTTTTTTAAAATTAAATTAACTAACCCACTTAAAAAATAATAAATTAACCATACACCTAATAGTAATAATACAATACTTCTTACTGCAGACTCCACATTTGTAAGTTGTAATAAATTTTTAAATAATTTAGCATAACTTACAACATATAAGAATACGGTACTCAAGTATATAATTAAAAAAATCTTATTAACTTTTCTTAACTTATTTAATAACACTTTCATAAATTCAACCCTATCTTTATGTTCACCTAATATTATATAATATATTCCCTTATCTTTCAAATTATTTTGTCGATTTACATTCTTTTTACGACGATTTTTCCCGACTTATTGTTCTAAACTCCTACTTATTATATAATTATTATATATAATGCAAGGAGGTATAAGTATGAAAGTTCAAACCATATTAAAAACTTTTATGTTCTTTTTTGCCTTCTTTTTTGCTTTAAATATCATTAATGCTAGTACAGAATATGTTGTTTTTTTAGACGCTGTAAATATTCGAACTGGTCCTGGGACTAATTATAGTCGCATTAAATTAGGTTTAGTCGGTAGTACTTATAATTTAAAAAGTTCTAAAATAATTGCCGACGAAAATAATAATGGTAGTTGTGATGCTGGTTGGTATAATATAGATGCTGATGGAGAAAATGGTTATATATGTAGCACTTATGTTAGAGCTTTTATTGATGGAGCCGAAGAAAAAACAGAACCTACCTCTACTTGTGAAGCTGACTTAAAAGCCGCCGGGTTTCCAGCTAGTTATTGGCAAGGATTATGCTCTTTAAAATCTAAATATCCTAATTGGCAATTTAAAGCTTTAAATACGCGTCTTGATTTTGCTACCGCGGTTGATAAATTTACCTCTTGTGGTTCTTCTTTATTATCCAATCCGAATAGTGCTTGGCTCGATAAATCCTGTACTTATAAAGAGGGAAGCTTTGTTACAGTTAATCAAAGTGGAGTTGCTTATTATTTAGACCCTCGTAATTTTTTAAATGAAAATTATATTTTTCAATTTGAAAGTAATAAATATAATTCTAATCTTGAAAATATTTATCCCACTATCACTAAATCAATTATTGAGGGGACCTCATTTTATAAATACCATCAAGGTTTAGGTAATGATTTAGCCGAATATATCTCTCAAGCTGGTAAAGAAACTGATACTAATCCTGCGCATTTAGCTTCTCGGATGTATCAAGAATTAGGCACAGGTACAACTTTAAAAAACTTATATCAAGGAACTTTTAATGATTATATTCGGGGAACATATTATGATTTTCGCGGTTATTATAATTTTTATAATATTGGTGTAACCGGCTATTGTGTTACTCAAGGTATGGGTTCTACTTATTGTGGTTTAAATAAAGCTAAAAGTATGGGCTGGAATAGTGTCTATAATGCTGTTAAAGGGGGAGGAAGCTTCCTCCGGAGTGATTATATAGGTGCTGGTCAATATACCGCTTATTTAGAAAGATTTAATGTCGTTCCAACTGATGCGACTAAAATGTATATTCATTACTACATGGCTAATTTACAAGCTCCATCCAGTGAAGCTAATAAATCATATCAAGCTTATAAAAAAGCTAATTTATTAAATAGTGCTTTTGAATTTTATATTCCTGTTTATAATAACATGGATGGAACTATTGAAAACAATAGTAGTGGTGCTGTTGGTGGGGAAAACTTTTCCGAACCGACATCTACATCCATAAATTCTGTAATTACCTCCGCTGGGTTCCGTTTATCAGGTAATAATATTTTAGGAATAAACCCTAATACATCTAGTAATACCATTAAAAATAATCTTGAAGCCATTTCTGGTAGTAATACTGTGACTATAAGTGGTACATCTTCAGGAATAATTGCGACTGGTAGTACTATAACTATTAAAAATAGTGAAGAAACCAAAAGTTTTACCGTAGTTATTAAAGGTGATACCTCAGGCGATGGTAAAATCAATGCTTTAGATTTATTACAAGTTCAAAAAAATATTTTAGGTAATTATAATTTAAAAGCTCCAAATAGTACTGCTGGTGATACCTCAGGCGATGGCAAAATCAATGCTTTAGATTTATTACAAATTCAAAAAAATATTTTAGGTACAAATCTTATAGAACAATAAAGAAAGGGAATATTTATGAAAAATTTAAAATTATTCTTATTTACAATAGTTACACTTTTATTAATGCCTCTAACTGTTAAAGCTGCGAGTGGTACTATTAAAGTTACTGGTGCTTCCACGGCTGTCTTAAATAACAAAGTAACTATTACCGTCACCTTATCTAGTAACTCCGCCATTGGTAGTTGGGATATGATGTTAAACTATGATAAATCTTATTTACAACTTGTTAGCTCTAGTGCTGATTCTGGAGGTAATCATATGCTTGGGTTTACTCAAAGTACTAGTGGAGTTAAAAGTAAATCTTATACCTTTGCTTTTAAAGCTTTAAAAAAAGGCTCTACTAGTATTTCCGTAAGTAGTTATGAAATCTATGCTTTAGATGAAAGTGCCATGAGTATGACCTCTTCTAGTAAAACCATTAAAATAATGACTCAAGAAGAATTAGAAGCAACTTATAGTAAAGATAATAATTTAAAAAGTTTATCTGTTGATAAATACGAATTATCCGAAGAATTTAAACCCGATGTTTTAGAATATACTGTAAATGTTCCTACCGGCACTACATCAGTTAAAATAAATGCTAGTGTAAATGATAATACTGCGACTTTAACTGGAACAGGAGAAATTGATGTAACCGAGGGTTTAAATAGTCTACCCATTGTAGTCACGGCTCAAAATGGTGATGAAAAAACCTATACTATTATTGTTAACGTTGAAGACCAAAATCCCATAAATGTTGTTTTAAATAAAAAAGAATATATTGTCGTTAAAAATAGTATGCTTTTAGAAGCCCCAACTACTTTTGTGGAAACTACTATTACTATTAATGATTTTGAAATTCCTGCTTTTGTCAATAGAGCTGCTAATATAACTTTAGTTGGTTTAAAAAGTTCTGATGGTAATATTACTCTAGCGGAATATAAAAATAATAAATATAGTTTATTTAATGAAATAAGTTTAAATAGTCTTCTTTTAATTCCTACTGAATTTACTACGGAATTAGATTTAATAAAAACAACCGTTACCATAAATAATGAACCAATCGAAGCTTATAAATATAGTGAAAATACCTCTTTTGTTATCATTAATGCTCAAAATTTAAGTGATGGTAAAACTGACCTTTATTTATATGACCCTTTAACTAAAACTGCAACTCGTTATGATGCTGATTATATTGCCGAGACTAATACAACATTAACCAATTATACTTATATTATTATTGCATTTGCCGGAGTATCAATCTTAATGCTTATTATTATCTTTAGTTTATTACATAGTCTTCATAAAAAGCAAAAGAAAATCCGTAAATTTATTGAAAAACAAGAAGCCAAATTAGAAAAAACTCGCAAATTAAATGAGGTAGTCGACGAGGTCAAAAAAATTACCGAACAAGAAAAACACGAAATTAGACAAGACACCACCGAATTACCCAATCCTCCTAAAAAAAATAAAAAAACTAAAAAGAAAAAAGAAGAAATTAAAGTATCAGAAATAAAAACTGAGGAAAAAGAACCTGAACCAGAAATCCCCGAAGAAGAACAAGTTTATAATTTATTTTCTACTCCTCCAAAAAAGAAGAAAAAAAATAAGTAACTAACTTGCTTCTTTTTTTTGCCATGATATAATTATAATGGAGGTAAGCCATGGAACTAACAGATATAAAAGGTGTAGGTCCTAAAATGTTAAACAACTTACATACTTTAAATATTTATACTTTAGAAGATTTATTAACCTATTTTCCTTATCGCTATGATTTATTTGAGCCAGCTACTTTAGATGCTAATTATAATAATGAAAGAATAGCTATAAATGTTGAAGTAACTACAACTCCAACCACGGCTTACATCAAAAGAAATTTTAATAAACTCCAATTTCGTTGTGAACATAATCAAAAATCAATGTATGCGGTTATATTTAATCGTGCATTTTTAAAACCTCATATTACTTTAGGAAAAACAATTACTTTAATTGGCAAATATAATCTTAATAAAAATACTTTTATCTGCGATGATATCAAACTTACTCCTTTAACTAATAAAGAAATAATTCCCATATATCATACAAATAAGAATTTAAAGAATAATGATTTACGCAAAATCATATCTTCCGCTTTAATGGATGCTTCTGCCCTTAAAAATTATATTCCCGAACCCTTACTTGAGAAATACGAAATGCCCTCTAAAAAACAAGCTTTACGAATGCTCCACGAACCTCATAATTTTAATGAAGCTAAAAAAGCCATTTTCTTTTTTAAATATGAAGAATTATTTTTATTTATGTTTAAAGTAAATTATATGAAACAAGCTCAAGAAAATATATCTAAAGAAGCAAAACATTTTTCTCCTCAAATGGTAAATAACTTTATAAAAAGTCTTCCTTTTACTTTAACAACCTCCCAAGAAGAAGCTTTAGCACTTATATTAGCTGATTTAAAAAGTTATAAAAAAATGAATAGATTAGTTTTAGGCGATGTCGGCAGTGGGAAAACAATCATAAGTTTTATTGCTATGTATGCTAATTTTTTAGCTGGTTATCAAAGTGTATTAATGACCCCAACGGAGGTATTAGCTCGTCAACATTATGAAAGTGCCTTAAATTACTTTAAAAATACTAATCTTAAAATAGGTTTATTAGTTGGCAATCAACCTAAAAAAGAAAAAGAAGAAATACTTACTAACTTATTAAGTGGGGAATATGATATTCTAATTGGAACTCATGCAATTATTGAAGAAAATGTTAAATTTTATCGTTTAGGCTTAGTTATAACTGACGAACAACATCGTTTTGGAGTAAAACAACGCGAAGTTTTAAAAAGTAAAGGCGAGGTTCCAGACGCTTTATATATGAGTGCTACTCCCATTCCTCGTAGCTACGCTCTTACCATATATGGCGATTTAGATGTATCATTTATTACTCATAAACCAATGGGACGTAAAGAAATAATTACTAAAATAAAAAAATATAGTGAATTAAAAGATGTATTATCTCATATCTTAGAGGAAATTAAAAATAATCACCAAGTCTATGTTGTGGCAAGTTTAATTGACGATAATGAAGAATTAGATTTAAAAAGTGTTGGCCTTTTAAAAGAAAAATTTAATTTAGCTTTTAATAATAAAATTCCTATTGAGGTTTTACATGGTAAATTAAAAGCTTCTGAAAAAGAAGCAATAATGGAAAGATTTAAAAATAATGAAACTAAAATCTTAATTTCCACGACTGTTATTGAGGTTGGCGTAGATGTTAAAAATGCGACCATAATGGTAATATTTGATGCGGACCGCTTTGGTCTAGCTACTCTCCATCAACTGCGGGGAAGAGTAGGTCGAAATAATTTAGATAGTTATTGTTATTTAATATGTGACCACGAAATTGAAAGATTAAAAGTCTTAGAAGAAAGTAATGATGGCTTTTATATATCTGAAAAAGATTTAGAATTAAGAGGGGCCGGGGATTTATTTGGCATTCGTCAAAGTGGTATTAAAACTTTTAAAATAGCTAATTTAAAAACTGACGCTAAAATTTTAATGCAAGCTAAAGCCGATAGTGAAGAATATTTAAATTCTAAAGAATATAAAAATAATTTATCTTACTATCAAATTTTAAAAGAGTTATCTCACTTAAATTAATAAAAAATTTTACGAAATCTAATTGACAAAAACCTAAATTTCTTATATGATTATTATGACATGATAAACATCATGTCCGAATCACTTTTACGACTTAATGTGAAAGTGAGTCAACCAAAACCCCCTGAAGGAGCACGATACAATGTGCTCCACTTTTT
>CANQYU010000035.1 GCA_947628145.1 uncultured Bacilli bacterium
GTTTAATTCCCACCCGCATAGCAGGTGGTTTTTTGTTTGACGTTTTCGTCAAACACCCTAAAGGACAAAATAAAAAAAAATACTCTTTAAAGGGTATTTTTTTATAGTTTCATCATTGCTTTTAATCTTTTTATAACTTTCTTTTCAATTCTCGATATATAACTTTGTGATATACCTAATTTTAAAGCCACCTCCTTTTGCGTAAATTCTTCCGTATTATTTAAACCATATCTTAAAGTCATTATTTCTTTTTCTCTTTTATCTAAACTTTTAATCTCCCTTTCTAATATTTCTTTATTTAAAATCTTTTCATATTCATTAGGAACATAATCTATTTCTGTCCCTAAAATATCTTCTAAATGTAATTCGTTACCCTCAGAATCATAATTAAGGGCATCTTCAAAACTTATTTCCCCTCTTCTTTTTTTATTTTTTCGTAAAAACATTAATATTTCATTAGAAATACATCTTGAAGCATACGTCGCTAATTTAATATTTTTATCTAATTTATAAGTATTAATTCCTTTAATTAAACCAATCGAACCTATACTAACTAAATCCTCCACATCATATCCCGTATTTTCATATTTTTTAGCTAAAAACACCACTAATCTTAGATTATGCTCAATTAATTTACTTTTAGCTTCAAGAGAGCCTTTTCCCGCCTTAATCACGGCGTCTCTTTCTTCATCCTCACTTAAAGGTGGAGGTAATTTATCCGTAGAACCCACAAAGAAACATTCATTATACTTTTCTTTTAACCATCTAATAATTTTATTTATCATATATCCTCCAATAACTTTGCATTAAGTAAACAATCAATTCCATTCATTTTAAAAGAATAAGTACTAAGCCCAATTAAATAATTATTAAATTCTTTATTATCAATTATTACTTTTTGCGGTTTAATACATTCTAATAAACCATGAGAATTAACCGTATTAATGGGAACATACATTGGACTACGAATATTAATTTTACTTTGAATTAACTTTTTATTAATTAAAATTATTGGTTTATTTGTATAAGGGTCTATAAGTTTATTACCAGTATCTAAAAAACCGGTAATACTAAGTTGGTAATCTTTAAAAATAATAGTTACTTTATAATAATAATTCTTTATTTTTTTAAGCATTTTTAAACTTTTTAAAAAGACTAATAAAATTACTGGAGCAATTATTAAAATAACTAAATAACTAATTGATATACCTTTATAATATAAAGAATTATCAATATTATATTCTACTTTTAAATAATATAAAAATCCTCCTAGTATTATACTAGTCATATAAAAATATATTAAATTATAAAAAGTATATTTAATATTTTTATAACCAAAGGCCATTATAAGCATTCCTAAAGCTATTCCTAGTTTTAATAAACTCATTAAATAACTATTTAAAGGTATAAATAGACATATTAAAGTAATTGAACCTAATAATGTTCCTAATATTAAACGTCCTATTTTCGCATATCTTTTTAAAGCTATATTTACGGTTAAAAGTAATAAAAAATCAAAAATAAAATTTATTATTAGTAAAATATCTAAATATATAACCATTTAGCATCACCATTTAAATTATAAATGCTCAATGCTAAAATTTTTGTCAAATTAAAAACCAAATTTAAATTTTTCCAACTAAATAGGACTTTTTAAAAGTCCTATTAAACAAGCTTACTAGAAGCTCGTATGTTATTTCTAAGTAATACGAAGTTTACTTAGCATAATTATTATATCATAAAAAACTTAATATTGCTAGAGTAAGTTTACGCAAAGTCAAATAAACTTAATTGACTAGTCTCTGGTAAATTACCAAATACTCCTAGTTCCCTTAATTTATCGACTGTTGTCGCATTTACATGACCGCGCATTTGAAAATCTTCAATACTGTAAAATGGCTTGTCATTTCGTTCTTCAATTATTTTTGCGGCGACCGAATCTCCTAGACCATCTAAAGTTCTAAATGGACATAATAAAGTTTTACCATCCTCGGCTAAAATAAAGTTTTTACCATCACTTTTTTCAATATCAATTAAACCAAATTTAAAACCTCTAGCCGTGGCTTCTAAAGATAATTTTAAAGTTTCTAAAACACTGGTCTCTTTATTAGTCGCATTATATCCTTTTGCAATTATTTCATTCATTTTTGCTCTTATTGCTTCATATCCTTTAACCATTGTTTCTAAATCAAAATCGTCAAAACGGGTAGAAAAATAAGTCGCATAATATATACCGGGATAATGAACTTTAAAATAAGCAATCCGAAACGCACTCATAACATAAGCGGCCGCATGGGCTTTCGGGAACATATATTTAATTTTACCACACGAATCTATAAACCACTCTTCGATTCCGGCTTTTTCCATATCGGCTTTATGTTTAGCCCACGTTTCAGGGTCCTTAGAAGCTTTCCCTTTCCGTACAAATTCCATGATTTTAAAGGCTTTTATTGGCTCCATGCCTTTATACATTAAGTAAACCATAATATCGTCACGACAACCAATAACATCACTAAAAGGTACAACTTTATTTTTAATTAATTCTTGGGCATTTCCTAGCCATACATCAGTACCATGAGATAAACCAGATATTTTAATTAATTCCGCAAAAGTTTTCGGCTTAGTATCCACCAGCATACCTATGGTAAATGGGGTTCCAAATTCTGGTACTCCTAAAGTTCCTGTCTCATTCATAATTTGTTCTTTGGTAACTCCTAAAGGCTCTGGTGATAAGAAAATTCCCATCGTTTCTTTATCGTCTAAAGGAACCGTCGTTACATCAATTCCGGAAATATCTTGTATCATTCTAAGTTGAGTGGGGTCAGTATGGCCTAAAATATCTAGTTTTAAAACATCTTCATCAATGGCATGATAATCAAAATGGGTTGTTCGCCAAGCCGCGTCTATATCTTCCGCTGGATATTGAAAAGGTGTAAAATCAAAGACATCCATATATCCGGGAATAACTACAATTCCCCCCGGATGTTGTCCCGTCGTTCTCTTAACGCCAGTACAACCGATTGCTAAACGTTCAATTTCGGCATTATTTAAAGTAATTCCTTTTTGTTCTGCATAACCTCTTACAAAACCAAAAGCAGTTTTTTCGGCGACTGTACCAATAGTCCCAGCTCGATAAACATTATCTACTCCAAATAATACTTTAGTATATTCATGGGCCGCGGCTTGGTTTAAATCTGAGAAATTTAAATCAATGTCGGGTACTTTATCAGCATTAAAACCTAAGAAAGTGGCAAATGGCATATCTTGTCCATCTTTAGTCATCATTGTTCCACATTTAGGACAAGCTAAATCTGGCAAATCAAAACCACTTTTATAAATTGCTCCTAAAGCTTGGCCTTTTTCATCTTCAAAAATACTATGCTTACAATTTTTACAACGATAATGAGGTGGTAAAGAATTAACCTCGGTTATTCCCATCATAGTTGCTACAAAACTGGAACCAACGGAACCTCTTGAGCCGACTAAGAAACCATCATCATTACTCTTTTTAACTAATTTTTGCGCAATTAAATAAATAACATCGAAGCCTCCCCCAATAATACCACCTAAACTTTTCTTAACTTTTTTTTCTATATTTTCGTAAATATCCATGTTTTTAAGTTCTTCTAATTCTTTAGTTAATTCGGGGCTATTATCTTCCTTTATTTTAGCTTCTAACTCTTCTATTTTTGTTTCTTTTTCTTTTTGTAATTTATAAATTAATTCTTCTTTAACTACGTCTTTAACCGCGTCCATTCCTTTTAAAATTGTTTCATGAACTTTCAAGAAAGCTTTTTTAAGTAATTCTTCTTCCTCTAAATTTTCTTCTCTTTTTAATTTAGATTTAATACTTTCTAAAACCGCATCTCCATATAATTCTTTGGAAATTCGCTCTTCAATATTTAATGGTAAAGGGTCGCCATACCAATCCGCGGCTCTTGTATAAACTAAATTAGTCACGGTCTCTACCGAATTATCAATTCTTGGCGAAAATGGTACTCCCCCGGTTTGAATAATTACCTCGACCTCTTCCACCATATCGGCAATTTTATTAGAATTAGTAACCACTATTTCATAAGCTAACTCTTCCCCTAAAAATGCAAATTCCTCCAACATTTCTTTAGTAGTTCTAATATGCATATCCGGTTGGGTTACCCCTTGTCTGTTTAAAGGATGAAGCTTACCATTTGTTTTTTGAGCAATAATAATATCTCGCTCTATTTTATCTTTCGGGGTAAGATAATGGGCATCACTTGTTGCCACGACTAACTTTCCGGCATCTTTTGCCACTCTAATAATCTTTTTTAAATGTTCTTCTAAATCTATTTTCGTTTTAAATCCCGATGTTCCCATTTGTAATAAATGCGTCATTGCACTTATAGGTTGAACCTCAATATAATCATAAAATTGCATTAAATTAGATAGTTCTTCGTCATCTTTAGTTTTAGCTTCCTCAAATATTTCTCCATTTACACATCCACTTCCAATTAAAAGACCCTCTCTTAATTTTTTTAATTCTCCTCGCGGTAATTTAGGTTCACTATTTCGAAATAAATAAGTAGTGTTGGCATAAGAAATTATCTTAAATAAATTTTTTAATCCTTTTTTATTTTTAACTAAACAACATAAATGAAAAGGAAATGAGAATTTTATTAACTCATTTATATCGACGGAATTAAATAACTTAGTTGTCGTTTCAATATTCCTTGCATCTAATTCTTCACACATTTTATAGAAAGCTAAAGCTGTTCCCTCGGCATCATAATCAGCTCTATGATGGGCTTCCTCATCCCACTCAACTTTATATCTTCTGGCTAAAGTAGTAAGTTTATGATTAGGCCACTCGGGGTGTAACATTCTGGCCATACTCATGGTATCCAAAACGGTGTTGGTAAATTCACCTAAATTATATTTTCGACAAGCTTCACTAACAAACCCAATATCGAATTTAGCATTATGAGCGACCATTGGTAAATCTCCCGCCCAGTCTAAAAATCTTTTCGTGACCAGTGCTTCGTCATCATGGCCTTTAAGCATTTCATCCGTAATGCAAGTTAAATCAATAATCTTTTGAGGTAAAGGACGATGGGGGTCAATAAATTCGTCAAATCTATCTATTACCTCGCCATGTTTTATTTTAACTGCTCCAATTTCAATCATTTGGTCACTGCCAACATAAAAACCAGTTGTTTCTGTATCAAATACAACATATTCTTGTTGTAATAATTCATATTCTTTTAAATTATAAATAAAATCAATATCGTCATTTACAACATTAAGTTCGGCCCCATATATAACTTTAAAGCGTTCATTTCCTACTTTCCCCTCATTTACATCATTAACCGCATGAAATAAATCTGGATAAGATTGTAAAGCATTATGGTCCGTGACAGCAATGGCTTTATGGCCTAAACTTAAAGCATGTTTTACTAAAGACTTAGCTTCAATTAAACCATCCATCATACTCATCATTGTATGGGTATGTAATTCGACTCTTTTAACTGGGGCATCGTCAATTATTTTTTCGTCTTTACTAGGTATATTTTCTAAATCACTAACTTGAAAAACAAATTCATGAGCATAATTATCAAATTCCACATTTCCATGAAATCGCATCCATTTTCTTTTTTTTGTCGCATCTTTAAGCCCACTTTTAATAAGAGCAAATTCTTTTTTATTCTTTTTAAATATTTTAGCTAACATACTGTTAGTGTTATCACTTATTTTTAAAGTCATTATATTTATAGTATCTTTTTCTAATAATTCGTCTCCAAATATATAAGCTTCAACAATTACATCATTTTGTACTCCGGTTAGGTTATCTAAACTTGTTACCTCACCATCTACATGTTCGCCCATAATCATATTGGGGTCGTCACTTTTTTTAATTATAATTTCTCGATTAGCAATCGCTTCTAAATTTCTTACACTTAAAACTAAAGCTTTAGCATAACTATCAAAATCAACATTGCCATTAATTCTATACCAATTATCTTCTTTAATAACTTTTTTTAAAGCTTGATATTTCTCTTTTTCTTTTTCAAATATTTTGACAATTAGACTCTTTTCATTATCATTAATTGATAAAGTCATAATATTAATATTATCTCTTTCTAAACTATTAATATTTTCTACGTAGCCCTCAATAGTAATATTTCTTCCTACATTAGTAATGGAAGCAATAGCTACAGACTCTTTCGTTATACTTTTTCCTATAATAATTTCTCCCGGTTTATATTCTTTAACCATCGGTACATAATCAATGGGAGCTTGAACATTTTCTAATTCTTCTTCCACACTTTTCTTTAATTCTTCATTTATTTTAGTGGTAATATAATAATCTTTTAAGCCATACATAGCTAGCATTTTTTGAATATTACTTTCTTCTTTTTTAATTGTTTCTTCTTCTGCTTCACTTATTACCTCAAAAATAATAATATCATCATCTATTATTGGGGCATTTTCCGTTAAACTAATTAAAGAGGGTTTATCTAAAACAATTTTTTTAATTATTTCTTTAATTAAATTTATAAGGGAAGCTTCTTCTAAATTTTCATATTCAATATGAATATTAACACTATATAAATTATTAATTTTATATTTTCCCTTTACTAAAGTTTCTATTATTTCGAATGGTAAATTGCCTTTAATCTTTAAATAAACATTAAATAATTCATTCTTTTTATTTAAACCCACTTTAACTATTTCTAAATTTTCTTTTAAATTATCTTCTAAATCTAAATTTATACTTTTTAAAAATGCTTTAATATCATGCATATTTTACCACCCTTACTACTACTTAAAATTATACCTCTTTAATACTTATTTAGCAATTAAGGAACACCAATTTTCCCAATTTTATCGACATTAATTTGTTCACTATCAAATCTTTTCGTTACTTTTCCATTAACCATGACTATATCGCCTACTTTTAAATTAGTAAGCATCATATAAGTCTTAGGAAAAACAACAAAATCAATATTTCCCGTCTCATCACTAGCTGTTATAAAAGCCATATTATCTCCCTTTTTCGTTTTAATATTTTTAATTTTTTCTATTAATACTACACATTTTATATGTTTATCAAAATAATTTTTAACATTCATTATTTTAACTATACTTTTATCTCTATATTTTGCCGTAGGATGCGCACTTAAATAAAAACCATAAGAACTATATTCTTTTTCTCTTAATTCTTCTTCTGCATATTCTGGGTATTCTTCTATGGTTGGTACTAAAACATTATTTATATCTAAATCAGCGACTAAACTTGCATAATTTATAGCCACATCTAAATTTTCCACCATTGTTTTTTTATTTAAATTAAAACTATCTAAAACTCCGGCGACAATTAAAGCAATAATCGTTTTTTTATTGACACTTTTTCCATAAGTTCTTGCGACAAAATCTAAATAATCTTTATATAAACCATTTTTTTCTCTTTCTAAAATAATTGCTTCCGTGGCCATATTCCCTAAATTTTTAATACTACTTAAAGGCAGTAATAAACTATTATTAACTATTAAATATTTATTAGAACTTTTATTAATATCTGGTTTTAAAATATTAAGAGCTTTCTTTTTAGCTTCGTCAATATATTCTTTAGTTTTAATTTCACTCCCAATACTCATATTAAGTAAATTAGCTATAAAATACATTGGAAATTTGACTTTTAAATAAGCCATTTGTTCTCCAATTAAAGCATAAGAAACCGAATGAGCTTTATTAAATCCATAATTAGCAAACTTTAAAATTAAATTATAAATATCTTCGGCCACTTTTTCATTATAACCCCGTTTTTTAGCCATAGAGATAAAATGCTCTTTATCTTTAACCATGACACTTTCTTTTTTCTTAGACATCGCTCTTCTAATGGTGTCGGCCTCGGCAAAGCTATAACCCCCAATTTTAACTAATATTTGCATAACTTGTTCTTGATAAACAATTACTCCATATGTCTCTTTTAGTATTGGTTCTAAATCGGGATGTAAATAATTAATTCTTTCTTGACCATATTTTCTTTTAATAAACATATCAATATTTTGCATTGGACCCGGCCGAAATAAAGCAACCGCGGCAATTAAATCAGAAAAACTACTTGGCTTTAACTTTTTCATTAAGTTTTTCATTCCACTACTCTCGTATTGAAAAACTCCTTCTGTATCGGCTTTACTAAATAAATCAAAAACCTCGGGAATATTTAAATCAACTTTATTTAAATCTAAATATTTACCCGTATTTTCTTTTATTAAATCTAATACATTAGCAATAATAGTTAAGTTTCTTAAAGCTAAAAAATCCATTTTCAGTAAACCTAAATTTTCGAGATATTCCATTGTAACTCCCGTCATAACTCCCTCATTATTTATAATAATAGGAATTACTTCATCAAGTCTTACTTTAGAAATTACTACCCCCGCGGCATGTGTCGAAATATGTCTTTTAATTCCCTCTAATTTCATACTTATTTTATATAAATTTTTAAGTTCAGGATAATTTTTTAAATAAGTTCTAATGTGTTCTTTTTCTAAACTATCTTTTAAATTTATTTTAGCATCTATTAATTTTACAAATTCATCCACTAAATCTAAAGAAATACCTAAAACTCTCGCGACATCTCTTAATACTTGCTTAGCTCCTAAAGTACCAAAAGTCATAATGGGTGCTACATTAAATTTACCATATTTTTCTCTTACATAATCTATTACTAACCCTCTTTTAGTATATTCAAAATCTATATCAATGTCGGGCATTGTAATTCGCTCAGGATTTAAAAATCTTTCAAATAATAAATTATATTTTATAGGGTCTACATTAGTAATCCCAATACAAAAACTTACTAAAGAACCTGCGGCACTACCTCTTCCTGGACCCACTAATATTCCATTTTTTTTCGCATATAAAACATAATCATACACAATTAAAAAATAATCTTCAAATCCCATTTTTTTAATTACAGCTAACTCATAATCTAATCTTTCTTTATAATTAGGTAAAATATTCCCCTTTAATCTTTTAGTTAATCCTTTATAAGCTAAATTACTTAAAAACTCTCCTGAATTATCTAAATTATTATACTTTGGTATATAATTACCTTTATTTTCTATCACTAAATTAATATCTTTAGCAAATTCTAAAGTACTTTCTTTATCTTCTTCTAAAATATTTAAATCTAGTTCTTTATTACTATAATCCGTACTTAAAGTATCTAATAAAGCCCCTTTATTTATAGCTTCTAAATATTTTAAATAATTTGTATCTTCTTTATTTAAAGCTCTAACATCTTTAACGTATACTACTTTATTACTTTTAAATAAAGCCTCTATTTTTTCTTGAGCATTACTATATCCTAAATAAGCTTGAGAAAAATCTTCTAATAAATCATAAGCATTATAACTTAAAACTATTTTAATATTTTCTAAATTATCTTTTATAGTTTCTAAACTTATATTATTTAATTCTTTTAAAGTATGTATTTTCAGTAAATTTTTAAACCCCTCATAATTTTTAGCATATAAATATATTTCTTTATTATCTATTTTAATACTTAACCCAATAATTGGTTTTAAATCATTAGTTATCATTTTATTATAAAAATCCATACAACCATATAAATTTTCGTCAACTAATGCACAACTGGTAATATTATTATTTTTTAAAAATATTATTAATTCTTCTAATCTAATCATACTTTTAAGCAAAGTATATTCTGATGTAATTTTTAAAGGTATAAACATAATATCACCCCACTATCTAAATTATATCAAAAATAATTAGGCTAATAAAGTTAATTTAAACTATTTTACAACGCCCTAAAACCATTTACAAATCTATAAAAATATTATATACTTAATTTAGCGAGACACATCATAGTGCTTGCCAAAATTTGGTTAGCACCATTTACTTAAACAGGTAAATGGCGCTTTTTTTATATTAAAAATTATTTAAAAATAATTTGTAGTATAACTATCACTAAAAGTATTAAGACTAAAAAATCTTTTTTACTCATATGACCACCTCACTTTTCAAAAAAATAAAGTGGCAAGCACCAAGACCCCCTAAGATGTCTCGCCCATTCAACATATCATAAAATTATATAGAGTGCAAAAACAGATTTTATTAAATTGGAGGCATTTTTATTAAAAAATGGCCATTTTTGATGCAGATTTAGTTAAATTGGCTAAGCAGATTTTATTAAATCTGTAATTTTTATATACTTTACAATTGTTTACAAAAAAAAGTAGAGTTTTCACTCTACATTAAGATAAAAATATCTTGCCTAAATATGAATAAGATATTTGAGCAACTTAGGCAAGTATTAATCTATGATGGTATATATGGGTCGTCAACTGTTCCTTTACCTGAAAAATTTGTAGTAGCTTTCAGATTTATTACTGGACGTACACCAGGTACAGTCCACCCCACGTGGCAGTTGCTGAGCACCCTGGTGCCGTAGTCGAGG
>CANQYU010000036.1 GCA_947628145.1 uncultured Bacilli bacterium
TACTACTGCTGCTATAAAGGAAATTGTTGATGATTTCTTAGTTAATCCTCCTATTAGATATAAGTATTTCTTTGGTAACCAAACTTTGGCTAAACTATGTGAAGTAAATGGTTATCCTTATCTTTCAATATATAATCGCATTAAAACTTTAAAAGCGAAAGGAACTATTGTTGATTCAGAACAAATAATTACCGAAGCTATTTCCAAATACGAAAAACGTTTAAAAATTAATACTCTTAATGATATTTTTACTAAATTAAAAAAACAACAACTTATCGATGAAGATATCCAAAAAATATGTTCTAAATTAAAAATTAGCTGGCAAAATGTTAAAGAATTAAAAGAAATGGATTTTAGCTATAATCAAACTATTAACTTAATATGGTTTTTTGGTGATAGAGAAAATGAGACCCATGACCACATAATTACTGATACTAAAATAAGCGAAATATTTTCTATAGTAAGAAAACTAGAAGAAGCAAAGAATAATATTACCGAGTTTTCTTTATATGACTTAATAGGAATATATAAAAGTGAACTTTATGACTCTCGCAGTGCTATATTAGAATTAGAAATTAATTATATTTATAAAGTAGTTTATTCTTTAAGCAGAAATTATAATGTAAAAATAGATAAAACTAATTTAGAAGATTTTGTTGAAGAAATAAAACTTTATATCTTATTATTAATTGATAGAACTACTTTAAATAATATTGGTCAAATTATAAAATATATGGATATTTCAATTAAAGGTTACTTTAGAACTTATTTAAAAAAATATAAAGAATTATCTAATACTATTTCTCTAAATGAATCTAAGTATAAAGAAGATAAAGGAACTAAAAGTGAAACTAGTTTAGAAGGATATATAGCTGATCCCCATAATCAATATGAAGATATAGAATCTCCAGCATTTAGTTCCCAAATGCTGGAAGTTTTAAAAACTTTAAGTACCGATGATTTAAATTTTATTATATTAAAATATCAAGAAGGTTATAGTGATACAGAATTAGCAAGTTTTTATAAAATTTCTTTAGGAGAAGTTAAAGAAAGAGAAATATCTATATTATTAATGTTAAAAGATAATGAAAAAATAAAAAAACTAAAGAAAAGTTTAGGCAACTCCTAAACTTTTCTATTAATATTATTTAATAAATCCACTTTAATCTACATTCTTCTACTTCTTGTTTATATCTATTATCTATCCATTCAATTAAATCCATACTTAATACACAACTTGGATCATCACTTGGACAATTAGCACTCCATAAGGTTATTCTGTTTCTACCCGCCGTATCAACACATTCCGTAAAATTTATTCTATTTTTTTCTTTTTGCTTATTTCTTTGTTCTTCTTTAAGAAAATCAAAATAAGCAAAAAGTCCTACTGAAATTAAAATAGTAACACATACAATAATTGAAGATATAAATCTTAAATCAGTTTTTTTCATTTAACTTTACTCCTTTTTAATCTTTATATTCCGCATCTAAATAATAAATAGGTCTTCCTTCTTTAAAATAATTTTTTTCAAAATCCGTCATAATATTTTTAATTGGTTTTTCATCATGATGTAAATCTAAACTTACACGATTAAAGGAATACCAATATTGTGATAAACTTTCTAAAGAATAGGCGAATAACCCTTTATTATCCGTTTTTAAAATAATGTGTTTATCTTTTTTAAATATTCTATCATATAATTTTAAATAACTAACATGGGTAAATCTTTTCTTTTCATCTTGAGGTTTAGGCCAAGGTTCAGAGAAAGTAAGATAAATAGTATCAATTTCTTTACCAAAAACATTTGCCAAATCCATAGCATCCATATTAATTAATCTTAAATTAGAAATATTTATCGTTTCTAATCTTTCAGTCGCCATCACCATTTGTGAAGCATATAACTCAATTCCAATAAAATTAATATTAGGATAAGCTTTAGCCATATTGATTATAAAGTCTCCTCGTCCCATACCAAGTTCTAAGTGAATTGGTTTATTATTGCCAAAAACATCTCGCCATTTATTTCTATAATTAGCAGGATTACTAACTACATATGGACATTTACTAATAATCTTACTAGCATCTTTTATTACATTGTAACGCATAATATCACTTCCATAGTTATTATTGTAATACAAAATAGTTTATTTGTCATTAATTTAATATCTTTAATTTTACTATAAGTCATGTTATAATAATACCTAATAAAAGGAGTATTATATGCGCAATTATGATTTTAATGAATTATTAAGTGATAAAGAGTTTCAAACTTTTGCTGCGGAAGTTATCGAAGTAAGAGAAAATATTAAAATTTATGTTAATCCTATGGGACCTGATAAAGGTATTGATTTTTATGATGCTAATCATAAAATAATGGGACAAGTAAAACTTCGTAGAACTTTTTCTAGTTTAAAAAGTTCTTTAAAAGAAGAATTTATTAAAGTAAAAAAAGAAAATCCTGAAAGATATATTTTAGTTACATCCCTTAGTTTAAATAAAAATCAAAAACAAATAATACTTAATATGTTTGAAAATTATTTAAAAGAAGAAGATATTTTAGATCGAATTGAGTTAAATAGATTATTAGATAATAAAAAGTATAATGACGTAGAAACCAAATATTTAAATCTTCTAGCTCCCAATACTTTTGTTTTAGAAACTGTCTTAGATAAAATAGTTCATAAAAAAATAATCAATCAATCGGAAAATGCTTTAGCGAGAATGCAAGAAAATAAAAAGTTTTTTATTACTCCTGACTTCTTTTCTAGTATGTTAAATAGGTTATTTTATGATAGAGTACTAATTATTTCCGGCGAACCCGGAATAGGAAAGACTATTAATGGTCTTATGTTGTGTGACTCATTAATTAAATATGCAAAAGAAAAAGCGGAATTTATTTCTGTTAAAAGTATTGATGATTTATATGAAATCTATAAAGAAGATAAAATGCAAATTTTTTTCTTTGATGATTTCTGGGGCGATACTAAAAAAGACTTAACTATTACTTCTAAGGAAAATGAACGATTAAATGAAATGCTTACAAGAATTCATAAATCTTCTAATAAATGGTTAGTAATGACAACCAGAGAATATGTATTTAATGATGTAGTAAATGTTAATTATAATAATAAAAACCACTATAAATCTTATAAATATATAATTGAACTTAAAGAATTAAATAAATTAGAAAAATTAAATATTTTACTTAAACTTATTGCAAGATTTAATCTTCCTCGTAATTATGCTAAAATCTTATTGGATAATTATAAGAAAATTGTTGATCATATAAATTTTAATCCTCGTTTAATTGAAAACTATTTTGAAAATACTTCTATAATTGAACTTAATGAAATAGATTTTATTTATAATTTATTAGATTATTTAAAACATCCTTACGATTATTTTACTAATATTTTTGAAAGTCAAAGTGATGAAATAAAATATATGCTACTCTTTATCGGATTAAGTGAAAAAGATATACCCCTTAAATATATAGAAAAAATATTAAATAAATATTTAATTAAAAATCCTAATATTAGTAGTTATTATTCATTAAATGAATATTTAAGTCAAATGGAAAATACTTTTGTAATTACAAATACTAATGAAAACAATGAAATTATTTTAAATTTAAAAAATCCTTCTTACAAAGATTTTATTGAAAATTATATAAAAGAAAAATCCACCATATATGAAGAAGATTTAATAAATAATATTGATAATCCTGCGGGATTATTAGTATTATTAGAAAGCTTGAATAGACATTATGATGACAGCGATTCAAATTTGTTAACCATATTAAGTAAGAAAATAATTGATGTTTTTAAACATAATACTGAAATATCGCAAATTGAATATCTCTTGGAATTAATAGATGTTATGGATTTTAAAACTAATATTGATCTAAAAAACTTTATAATGAACTATTATGAACATTTAGTTACAAATTTTGAAGAAGAAATAGTATTTAAAAGTTACGAAAATTATTATAAATTTCCTGAATTACTTTTAAAAATAAAACCTTATATAGATTTACATTATATAGCAGATGATTTAATATCTAACATGTTATTAGACTATATATTTTATGTAAATGAATATTTTTATTCTAATGATTTAATTTATAGCTGGCTTAGTTTTAAAGAAATATTTCCTAAAGAGTTTAATAATCTATTAAAGGAAAGAAGAAAAACTATTAAAGAAGTATTATATAGTGCATTTTTAGATGATGTAACAAATTGTTTAGATGAGGGGTATATTGATGATGCTGAAGAGCTATATTATGAAAAAATTGATGAAATTTATTCCAAGTGTGGTTATAAGTGCCCTAAAAGTTTAAAGGATTATTTAGAAGAGGTTATTGAAAATTATTATGCCAATCTTAAAAAAATAGATATTACTCCAGAAGAGAATGCCAAGAAAGATACTGAGGAAGATTATCAGGAGGAAATTGCTCAAAATATAGAAGAATACTTAGGTGAAGATGATAAAATCTATTCTAATACTATTTTAAAGTATTTGGAAAGTACTAAATCCTCAAAAGAAATCAGAGATAAAATATATAATTTATACCAAAATAAATCTTTATCATCCATACTAGTAAGTACTAAATCTTCAATAGATTTAATGATTGAATATTTTAATGATGGTAATAAACTTTCAAATAATGATTATGAAAATTTAAATAATATAATAAATTATATTAAAGAAAAAGATAATATTGATGATTCTTATATTGCTATGATTAAACTTGTTGGTCAACGTTTATTTTTTAAAGGTGAAATTACTATTAAAAAAGAAGAATTCCCCTATATGGTTTCAAGCAATGAATATGTTTTTAATCAAATAGTAAATAATAGATTTTTTGTAAAACAAGGGGAATTTTATAAGTTTAGAAATATTTTATTAGCTATTTATTTGAGTGTTGATTATGTTGCTGAAAATGAAAATTATCATAATTTACTTATAAATATTAATTATATTTTAGAAAACATAGGTTACTATCCTGATAGAATAGTAAGCATATTTGAATTATATAAAAATTATGATAAATTTTTATGGGAAAATATTATTGTAAAACCGCTTTTCAATGAAATACTCGAAACTATTGATCCTACTGATGACGAAACCATAGCATTATCATTCCTAAAATATTTTAATTTTGATATAAGTTATAATTTTGGAATGAGTACAATTCATTATAATAATTGCCCTTTAATTAATTTAATTTTTATGTATTATGAAACTTATCTTCCACCTTTCTTTGATTTCTCTTTTGAAGATAGGGAAGAACCCAAAGAATTAATTGAAATTAATGATTATCTTAACGATGAACGATTTATAAAATATCTATATGACAATAATATAATAAAAGAATTAAATAGTATATATAATAGCATGCAAAAATTTGTTAATAAGGAAAAAATAACTGCTTAATAAATTATTAAATTTTAAAAATAGGTTCATTAATTTTAATTATCTTTTTATCAAAATCTACAATAGTTTCTATTCCATAAGGTAATATACATCTGGGGTGAGCATGACCAAAATTAACATTATAAAGAATAGGGGTATCTAAATCTTTAAATACTTTCTTATAAACTTTTTTATAAGCTTCATAATATCCTTCATCTACTGGCTTTCCTACTAAAACTCCCTTGACTAATTTTAAAATACCTTGATTCTTTAACTCTTGTAACATAATTTCTAATTTTTTAGGAGTAGCTTTTCTTTCCGAAGTTTCAATAAACAAAATCTTTTCTTGCCATTCTTTATTAGTAGGTAAAATTTTATACTTTTCATAAATACTTGGTTCATCTTTATAATTGGCTCCTGTATAAATATCATACAGACTTTGTAAGCAACCTCCATATAAATAACCTTTAACTCGTCCCTTACCATTTATACATTCATAACCATGTTTTTCTTCTATTTTTATTCTAGGGGTATTTATATATTTTTTATCATAACTTTTTCTTTCTTTATACCATACTTTACTAGAATTTATAGTAAAAGTTTTTTCATATTTAAAATATTTTAAAAAGTATTTCTTAGTATAAGGAAGCATGTCTTTATCTAATTCTCCTAAATCAACAAGTAGAGAAGGACCATAAAAAGTTACTAATCCCAGGTGCGAAAACATTAAATGATTATTAGTTGTATCTGAAAAACCAGTAAATATTTTGGGATGTTTTTTTATAGATTTAGTAAACTCTTTATCTTCCATTAAATAGGGGATAGTTTTATATGTATCAAATCCTCCAATAGCATTTATTATTCCTTTAATACTATTATCTAAAAATGCCTTCTTTAAATCTTCTGCACGTTTTTCTGGATGATTCTCTAAATATTTATCGCTTTTTAAAGCATAAGGCATTATAACAGGTATTAACCCCATTCCTTCTAATCTTTTTAAAGCAATATCTAATAAATGTTTTCTTTTTTGTAACTCTCCATTTGATAAACTTACAATAGCAATTTTATCTCCTTTTTTTAGTGGTTTAGGTTTAATCATATAATCATCTTCTTATACAATTATTATAACCAAAAAATAAATCTTCTTACCAAACTTAATACTCAAATTACATCATTGACAAGTATGCCCCATTTTGCTATATTATAAATATAATATACGTATAGCGTATATAAAAGATAATATTCGACAAAATGTTTAAAATATTTCTTCTATAATATTTTAAAAGGTAGGTAGGTATATGAAAAGGTTTAATCCAGAGAAAGAATTAAATAAGATTAAAAAAGGAAATAAAAACAAAATAATATTATTTGTTATTTCTTTATTAGTAGTAGGAGTAATTGGTTATTCTTTCGCTTTATACCAAGTGAGATATAGTAAAAGAATAATATATAGCAAAGTAACGCCTTTTAGTAGTAAAGATATACAATTGGCTGTTTCCTTAGATGGTAAACCCCAACCTAATGTTCCGGAAAAAGGTACAGCATATTATGAGAGTATTACGTGTGATGATGATAAAACAGCAACAGCAGGATGGGATTATAAAAATTGGAAACTAGGTGCGATATCAGTAACTATACCGAATAAGTGTACTATAAATTTTACTTCACATCCAACTACATTAATTGATTTAATTGACTATGATTACAATAATAATCCGGAAATAGTTACAGAAGATGACACAACTGATAAAAATTTAAGGTATATAGGAAAAGATCCAAATAATTATATTTGGTTTAATTGTGATAGTTATGACGATTTAAATCAAGAAGCTGCAAAAACACAATGTGAGAAATGGCGTATTATAGGGTTTATGAATAATATGACGGTAATAGATGGAACTACTCAAGAAAAAATTCCGAATCAAAGTTTAGTAAAAATCATCAGAGCAGATGGTATAGAGGATATAGCATGGGATACCAGTAATTCCAATAATTGGACGCGGCCAGCAACATTACAAACATCATTAACAAATTATTATAATGGAAAAACATTAGGTAGTGCAAAAGAAATAAAAGAATCAACTAAAGGTATGATAGAACAAGTAACATGGAATATAGGAGGACAATTAATCGATAATAATGTTACAGCATCTCAATTCTATAATGCTGAAAGAGGAAGTACCACACCAAGCGGGGCTCAAACCACTTGGGATGGATATATCGGATTAATGTATCCAAGTGATTATGGATATGCTACAAGTGGCGGTAGTTCTACCAATCGCGATATGTGTTTAGCTTATTCCTTACAAAGTTGGAGTGCTTCGGGATATAAAGAAGATTGTGCAGAGAATGATTGGTTAATGCCTACTAGTAAAAGTCAATGGACGATTACGTCCAGTTCAGCTCGTGTTTTTGTTGTTAATTTTTATGGTAATGTTCCTACTACTACTGCGTACACTCCGTATATTGTTCGTCCGACATTATATTTGAAGCCGAATGTACAAGTGAAAAATGGTGGAGGAACAGGCAGTTTTAATGAACCATATATATTAGTTCCATGATGGAATAACAATTCAGAAAAACGTTTAGGGAACGTATACTGAACATAGTTTAAAGACATATATAATTTCTCAATTAAAAAATAGTTCTCACAATAATTTTGGTGAGAACTATTTTAGATTGTTTTTTTAAATTTAGTATTATCTAATAGAGAAGTAAGTCTTTCTAAGGCTTCTTCTACTGTATAACCATCATATTCTGGAGCATTATCTAGTTCCTTAATTTGGAACAAATCCCAATATTCTAATTTAAAATGAAAAGTTGTTATTCCTTTTGGTGTCTTAATACCTGCTACAAAGTCGCCATTAAACATGGGATCGTTTACTTCATCAAAATGTTTCTTGCTTTTAAAAGCTAAATCAGGATAAGCTTTACAAACTAATGCAAATAAAATCATTCTTTGATAATACAACATTTCAAAAGTATGTCTCATATCACTTATTTTCTTTGCATTATAACCATCTTTTTTAAGATTAGTTACTAAATTATTTACAATATCAATATAATCCACAGCGTCTCCTTTATTTTTTCTTTTTAACAATAAATCTATCACATAATGCTAATATAGATGGTAAGAATATTAAGATTAGTATTGTTGAACAAATAGTTCCTTCCGAAATAGTTTTACAAATCTTCGCCGCAATTGCAGAAGTAAAACAAGCGATAATTAATGTAACAATAATTAAAATTGAACTAGATGTTAAAATCGTATGAATAGATGTATTATAAGACTTTTTAATTGCTTCTTTAATATCTAAAGTTTTACGGTGTTCTAAATAATATGAAGTATATAAAATCGCATAATCAATCGTTGCTCCCATTAAAATACTTTGAACTATTAAAATGGCAATAAAGTAAACGTTTTCGTGCGCAATAGATAAGATGCCCATAGTTAAGTAAACCGCACATTGAATAGTTAAGACTAAAATAATTGGAATAATTAATGATTTAAAGGTAAATGCTACTACGATAAATATCGCTACCATTGTAATAACTGTTATTAGATTTAATTCATTATCAAAAGTTTTACTCATTTCATAAGCCATTGGGGAATCTCCAATAACATAAACTTCCTCTAAATTCTTTTCTAAAGTATTTTTCGTATTCTTAACAAAGTTAAATGTTTCTTTTCCTTCTAAATCTAACTTTGTATTTATTACTACTCTTGAGTAATTCTTCGCTACTAACAATTCTTTCGCATCTTTAATCGTATCTTTTGCTTCAATTATGTTATTGCGCATTTCATCATCTATGTAATCGGTAAATCTCTCATCATTTAAAATATTTTCGTTTAAGTAATTAACAAATTCCTCTAAAGTAAGCTTCCAACTAGGATCATAAGACTTATCACTACCTAAATAAATATATAAAACTTCTAACATATCTTTTTCCACATCATTAGATAAGGTATGAGTTATTGCAAATATTTCTTCCGCATTATATTTTACATTGTTTATAGTATTAGAGATTATCTTATTAACCGTTGTCAATTTAGAAATTTTATCTTTATCAAAACTACTAGCGTATTTAGGATTTTTTACCACATCATTTAGTAAAAACGCAATAAACTCTTTTAAAGAAATAGTAAAGTTTTTATTAACATATAACGAATTATATAAACCATATAATAAACTAGTATTATCTTTATCCATTCCTAAAAATTCTGCCATATCATTGCTATCATAACTAGTATTATTTATAACACTTTCCATAATTATCTTAATAAGATTTAAGCTTCCTAAAGTTTCAGCATTAAGATTATTTTTTAAGGCTTCATCATTTTGATGTGTAAGTATGAAATTAACAAATTCTTGTGGATTTAAAGTAAGATTATTCTCACTAACAAAATATAATGTATAAATATT
>CANQYU010000037.1 GCA_947628145.1 uncultured Bacilli bacterium
AATCTTTTTGGCGTGGGTTTCTTTCCATTTATGACAAACTATTAAAAAGTAGTTGACTTATTATAGTTAGCCTCCAATTTATTTTATTTGCCATACGGATAATTATAACACATTTCTTATTAACTGTCTATTTTTAACAAAGAAAAAAGATAGATATCAATTATCTATCTTTTTAAAGCCTTATTTATTAGTTTAAAGCATCTTTTAATTTGCTTCCAGCTTTGAATGAAGCAACAGTCTTAGCAGGAATTTTAATAGATTCTTTAGTTAATGGGTTGATACCTTCACGTGCAGGACGTTTTTTTGCACTAAATGTACCAAAACCTACTAAAGCAACTTTGCCTTCTTTTTTAAGTCCAGCTTGAATTCCTTTTAATACAGAATCTAAAGCACGACCAGCTTCAGCTTTTGACATTCCAGCGTCAGCGGCAACAAATTCTACTAGTTCAGTTTTTGACATAAATATTATACCTCCCTTTCAAAAACCAGTTGTTTTTATAAGGCCATTTACCTTACATATTAAACATATCAAAAAGTTCCCATAAAATCAAGGCATTTTCGCATTTTTTTAATTATTTTTACGTTCTTTAAGGCTAGGAAAATAAAAAAAGCTAAAATTTAGCTTTATTTTTCAATTCTTTTAGGTAAATCTATTTTTTTTGGTAAGTCTATTGGCTCTACTTTAGGAGTAGGTCTTTGAGGTGCATCAACATAGACAGAGCTAAAGGCTTTTAAATTAGATGTATTATTATTTGTTTCATTAATTGGTGTAACTTTGGGAGCGGGAGCTTTTTCTAAAGCATCTAATTCGTCAGAAATAGATTTAGCTAAAGCATCAAAATCAATATCAGGAACTTTAACTTCAGGAATAGTTGGTTCTTCAACCGGTTTATAATAACTATCCATAATAATTGGTTCTTCAACAATTGTTGGAGTTATATTAGAATTAGCATTACTAACTGGCTCTTCCGGAATATTAAATTTTACTGGCTCCATAATTTCAGGAGTTACAGGTTCACTTGGAATATCATATTTAGTTGGCTCTATTTTAATAGGCTCAATAGTTACTGGAGCACTTGGTTCAGTAAAAATGGAATTAACAGGTTCTTCTGGAATTACTGGTTGAGCTTGTTCGATTTTATCAAGAGGTGTAATAACAGGTTCACTTATAATAGGAACTACTGGAGTTTCGAAAACAACAGGCTCAGGCTTCTTTTCTTCTATGACCGGAGCAACTTGAGGTTCCTCGACGGGAGCAACGGTACTTGGAGTAACATCATAATTTATAGGAGCAACGGGTGCAATATTTTCCGTAGGTAAAATTGGCGGAACAACTGTTGGTATTACAGGGGCTGGTTCCTCTAACACAGGTTGCTCTTCCGCTGGTGCCTCATAAGAAATTGGGGCAACAGGGGCAATAGGTTCAGGTTGTATTTCAACCGGAGTTGGAGTGCTTACCTCTTTAAAAGCATCCACATTATGATTATTATCTATATTTAATTTATTAGTTTCTTCTAATTTAGTTCTTTTCTCGTCTTTTTTACCAAAGAATAACACTACTAAAAAGGTTACAACTAAAAAAGATATTACGGCAAATAAACCTATGCCAAAGTAGTTACTTTCATATAATTTATTAAGGAAGTCCATTCCTACACCACCTTTTATTCTAATAATAAGTCTACCATATATATATTCTAAAATCAATAAAAAATGCAAAATTTTTTATTGACAAATAAATTTTTTATAAAAAATATAGAGTAATAAAACTATATATATAAGTTCAATATATCTTGCCTAAACTTGAATAAGAAAAAGCAGTTTAGGCAAGCATTAATTTAATTAGTTGCTACAACAAATGGTGTACTAACTGTTCCATTTCCACCTGAGAATGTTATATTAGCCTTTAAATTTATTACTGGACGCACACCAATTTCTTCCTTTGCTGTATTTGCTCCGGCGACACTTCCATTAAACATTTTAAAAAGATGGGCATTTCCTCCATTATACATATACGGAGACATGGTCCAATAGTCTTGATTAGTATATAAATAATAATTTTTATTACTCTTCCCTCCCATTCCTCCAGCCATAACTAACTCATCACTTGTTATTAAGGCAATAGGATATTCAAGTTTTCCATTTCCTAGTCCCGGGGCTTTATTAGTAGTAAATAAATCTCTTTTTAATGCATTGCTATCAACTATTTTTGCTTTGGGGTCAAGTCCACACTTTAATGTTGGATTTTGTTCACTTAACCATATATCATTGTAGAGCCTTCCAAATGGAAAGTATACAGTGGTATTTTGAGAACCATTTCCAAAACCGGTTTTTTTATCTTGCTCCCACCAAATTTCATTAGTATTATTTATTTGTCTATCATTACAAAATCCGGTATTTCCGCTTAAATATTTCGTATAACTTGTTAAATTATTTTCATACCATTTATCTATTACGGTTGCTATTGTTCCTTTTGTGGTATTTGTATGGGTTTCTTCATAATTATCTCTTCCTTCCAATCCGTAATAATATCCTACATAAGTATTATCATCTTGAAAATCTTCTTTATATTCACTTAATCCTATTTGAGTATTTTCTCCTGTCGTATCAGTACAACTTGTACTGTCACATTGGTATATTAATCTTAAAGTTCCATCGCCATTTATTCGGATTATTCGCCATCTTTTATTAGCAAATTGTACCCAGTTATCTTTAACATTTCCACGGAATACATAACTTGTTCCATAGTTATCTTCTGCTTTATATAATGTATTACTTATTTCTTCGGAATTAGCTATTTGGACTATAGGCTCAGGCATTTTTAAAATTTTAAAATCTTTTCCTATTAAAGTTTTAAGTTTGTATATCATGTCCTCTGCAGTTGGGGCATATTCTTCAAAATATAAATAGCACTTTGTTCCCTTTTTATTTATAGAAATATGTACCAAACTACTTTCATAGCTAAATACATCTTTTATTTGAGCTTCACTATCTGGAATTGTACAATAACTCCTTTCACTTAATATATATCCATCTACTGGAACTGTATCAATGTCCACATCTTTTCCATCTTCTATTTTATACATTGCTATTACATTTAAATCTGTTAAGCTATAATTTATTGTTCCTTTAGCTAATTCTATACTCTCGGTATTTCGATAATTTGCTCTACTTGTTAAATAATTTATTAAGATAAATATACTTGCTGTTAATAATATTCCTATTATAATTCCTACTTTTAGTTTATTATTACTAATATCTAACTTCTCTATTTTCATATTATTTTCCTTTCTATTATCAAACATATCAAAATTTTCTAACTTATATTTAAATTATAATATTTGCTATACCCAAAGTCAAGAAAAATGTCGCTATTATGCCTATAATATTTTTATGAAATAATTTAAATGAGAAAATATATTTGGTGAAAATATATGAAGAAAAACTTTGAATTAAATTACTCAAGAATTAAAGATTTACGATTAAATAATAATTTAAGTCAAAAAGACGTCGCAGACATATTAAATATAAATCAGTCTACTTATTCTAAGTTTGAATTAGGAAAAGCAATTATTACTATAACAATGTTAAATACTTTAGCTAATTATTATAAAGTTTCTTTAGATTATATTTTAAATATTAATGATAAGAATAATAAAGTAAACTATATAGCTTTAGATGCTAAAATCGCGGGAGAAAGATTAAGATTAATTAGAAAAGAAAAACATTTATATCAAGAAACTTTAGCCATGGATATTGGAACTAGTCATTCTTTAATAAGTGAATATGAAAGTGGTAAAAAATTAATATCTCTTCCCTATGCTTTTGCTATATGTCGAAAATATAATATTTCTATGGATTATTTATATGGAAAAAAAGATTAAAAAAAGAAGCCTTAGCTTCTATTTAAATCTATTCATTTGTTGCATAACTTGATTAACTTGTTTTTTACTTGGTTTTCTACCCATTTGGCTCATCATAGCCTCGACCATTTTTTCATTTATTGGAGGATTTTTCTTTAAATATTTTTGAGTTACTATTCGAGATAAGAAAAAACCAATTAATAAACCGGCAACTAAACCAATTATACACCATAGAATTTGTCCCCACATAAGAGCACTCTCCTTTAAATAATATCTTACTATAAACTTTTTATTTTTACAAGCATACTAATTCATTTAACCAAAAATAATCTTTATTTTTAAAATCACAAACAAATAAATTTTTATATTCTTTTAAATCGCTAAAAAATGAGGGTTTTAAAACATTACTTTCTAATAAAAGGAAAGCTTTATTGACAACTAACATAGAATCTTCGGGAAGATATTTATTTTGGATACGATGGACATTATGAAATTTAGAATAAAAATCATTGTTTTTAGACTCAGTAAATATTTTATTATTAATTTTGCTTTTATCAAAAGGACTTACTATTTGCATAAATAAATCATAAGCTAAAGAAACATCTTTATTATCAAAATTATGAATGTCTTCCATAGCTCTAAATAAATGGTAAGGGTTATTTTTCATAAGATTATAAAAATCTTTATTAATATTAAATATATAAAATGTTCGCATAATTAATCACCTATTAGCATATTATCATATTAAATATGAAAAATTTGTCGAATGGTGTCGGGCAGATTAATTTTTTTAAACTCCAGTTTTTAAATGATGCTTTCGTAAATAAATTTTACGTAAAAAATCTACTGGAAAGACTGTCGCGGCTATGAGTAAAACAATAAAAAATTCTTTAGCCATTAAACCATAGGTTCTAAATAAATCGCCACCATAATATATTAAATATATTTGAACAGTTATAATAAAGGTAATAATAAAGATAAATACTTTATTTTTAGAAAGATTAGCAAAAATATTTATTCGTTCACTTCGAGCATTAAAGGAATTAAATACGCCAATAAAGATAAATAAGGCAAAGTAAGCAGTCATTAAGTATTTATAATTTTCGCCTACCCTAATATATTCACGAACTATGGGAAGCTTTAAAAATAATATACAAACAATGGCAGAATATAAACCAGTAAATAAGACCTCTCCTAACATATAAGAATTAATTATAGGTTCATCTTTACTTTTAGGAGGTTCATGCATATAACTATCTAAAGCGGGTTCAAATGAGAAAGCCAAACCAGCGAATGTATCCATAATCATATTAAGCCATAACATTTGAATAATAGTAATGGGAGTATTAATACCAATAAATGGACCTATAATAGATAAAATTAACGCACACATATTAACAGTTAATTGATATATAATAAATTTACGAATACTTTTAAAAATAGTACGACCATAAAGAATAGCTTTACTAATAGATAAAATATTATCGTCTAAAATAACTATATCACTGGCTTCTTTAGCGACCTCTGTTCCCGACCCCATCGCAAAACCAACATTAGCTTTTTTTAAAGCGGGGGCATCATTGACGCCATCCCCAGTCATACCGACAACTAAATTCATTTCTTCAAGGATTCTTACTAAACGAGATTTATCTTGAGGAAGAGCTCGGGCGACAACTTTTAAACGCCCTATTTTCTTTTTTAATTCTTCGTCAGTTAAATGATTTAATTCTTCACTAGTTAAAACAAGAGAATCGGCAGTATAAATTCCCGCTTCTTTAGCAATACTACAAGCGGTATCTTTAGCATCACCGGTAAGCATTATTAAATTAATGCCAGCACTTTTAATTAAATTAACCCCGGCTTTGGTTTCTTTACGTAAATCGTCTTTAATGGCAATTAAGCCAATTAAAGTTAAATTTTCAAAAGAAGAATTTTGTTTATTATAGCATAAAGCTAAAACTCTAATACCTTTTTTAGTTAAATTTTCAATATTAGTATTTATTATTTTTTTATTTAATATAATTTTTTCTTCCCCATTTTTAGTTAAATATTTAATGGTATGCTCTAAAAGTTTTTCAGGAGCACCTTTAAAATAAGTAATATTATCATTTAATGTCGCGTAACTATATTTATTTTTACTATCAAAACTAAATTTAGTTATAACTTTATTATTAATATTTATATCTTTTTTTAAAAAATTTAAACAAGCTTTATCAGTTGAATTACCTCCAACAACTGTTTCTTGAGGAGTAAATTTACTATCATTATTATAATATAAATTTTTATAAAATAATTCATAGTATTTATTATTAGCTTTAATTTCATTTAAACTTTTATAATGAATATTATCGCCAGTAATAACCTCATTGATTTCTAATTTACCTTTAGTTAATGTACCAGTTTTATCAGTTAGTAATACATTAATATTACCGGCGGTTTCGATTCCAACTAAACGTCTAACTAAAACATTATTTTTAAGCATTCGTTTCATATTACTAGATAAAACTAAAGTTATCATCATAGGTAAACCTTCGGGAACGGCGACCACAATAATGGTAACACTTAAAGTTAAAGCATAGATTAAATGGTCAAACATTAACCGAAAATTAGTTAAAGTATTTAAAATAAGTTCCATTTCAAAATGATTTTCAATAACAATAACAGAAAATAAATAAGATATGGTAACTAAAAAAGCGCCAAAATAACCGATTCGACTGATAAATTTTGCAAGTCCTTGTAAACGTAATTTTAAAGGAGATATAGGAGATGCTTCGGCGACTTCTTTAGCTAAAGAGCCATAAATAGTTTTATCGCCTACCGCGGTAACTCGCATATAAGCATTGCCATTATAGATTACTGAACCACGATATAGTTTATTAGAAGCTTGTAAAGTATTAACATTTAAGGGAGGATATTTTTTAGTTTCTTTAGTTTCGCCATTAAGACTAGACTCATCAACACTTAGCTCTCCTTTAATTAGAAAGCCATCCGCCGGGACTTTATCCCCACTATTTAAAATAACTATATCATTTACTACTACATCTTCAATAGCAATTTCTTTAATTTCATTATTACGCAAGACTTTAACTAATAATTTGGAAGATTCTTCTTGTAAACGACGAAAAGCGGCTTCACTACCATATTCCGAAATGGTGGATATAAATGAGGCTAAAAAAATAGCTATTAAAATACCTAAAGTCTCAAAATAATCAAAGTCGCGAAATAAAAAAATAACCTTAACAGCTAAGGCAACTAACAATATTTTAATAATTGGGTCACCTAAAGACTCTAATAATAATTTAAAAAAACTATTTTGTTTAACATTACTAATACTATTGGTCCCATAAAGACGACGATTTTTTTCTACTTCTTCTTTCTTTAATCCTTGCTCCATATTAGCCTCCTAAAAAACTATATGCTAAAGAAAATAATTTAACACATAATTTTTTTATGATATAATACTTACGGCGATTAATATGTTTAAATATACATTAGATAATAAAAGATATCATACTTTAAATTATTTTTTTAAAAATAAATTTGGTTGTAAAGTATTTAAAGTTAGTTTAAATGGTAATTTTTCATGCCCTAATTTTAAAAATAATATGGGTTGTATCTTTTGCCATGCCGGAAGTGGTAATCATTTGGAAGATAAAACTCTAGAAGAACAATTTGATATAGTAAGAATACCTTTAGATAAAAAATGGCCTAATTCCAAATATATTGCTTATTTTCAAGCAAATAGTAATACTTATGCACCTTTAGAAGAATTAAAAGCCAAATATGAAAGAGCTTTAAATATACCTAATGTAATAGGAATTGATATTGCTACAAGAAGCGATTGTTTAAGTGAGGAAATACTGGATTATTTAAGTGAACTTAATAAAAGAACTTTTTTAATGGTTGAAATAGGTTTACAATCTATTCATGAAGAAACTTTGAAATTAATTAATCGAGGTCATGATTTAAAAAATTTTGAAGAAGCTATAAAAAAATTAAAAGCTCGCGGAATAATGGTTGTAGTGCATATTATAAATGGGCTTCCTTATGAAACGAAAGAAATGATGCTGGATACAGTTAAATATTTAAATAATTTAGGAATTGATGGAATTAAAATTCATATGCTTTATATTCCTAAAGAAACGAAAATAGCCGAAATGTATTTAAATAAACCTTTTCATTTATTATCAAAGGAAGAATATGTGGATATAGTTTGTGAACAGTTAGAATATTTAAATGAAAATATAGTAATAATGCGAATTACCGGAGACCCTTTAATTCAAGAATTAATAGAACCAAAATGGTTAATAAAGAAATTTGAGGTTTTAAATGCTATAGATAAAGAAATGAAAAAAAGAGATATTTTTCAAGGAGATAAAGTTATTCCTTAATAATATCTCTTATTTTATGTTTAATTCTTTGAATAGTATTATCTATTTGTTTAGTGTTATGATTAGTAAGTAAAGCAATGGTTTGATAATCAAAGCCATTAATAATATAACAAAATACTTCGTATTCACTTACAGATAAACTTTCTTTAATTTTATTTATTAATTCTAGATAATTCTCTTTTAAAGTTAAATTATTTAAAGGCTCAAATTCGTAATCGTCACTGATTACATCTTTTAAAGTGGTGCCATCCTCATTATAATCATAATCTAAAGAATAAGCATTATTTAAAGTTTGGGCTTTCTTACCACTATATTTGCGGATTATTTTTTGAAGACGACGAGCTACACATAAGGAGATAAAAGTACTTAATAAAGCATTTTTACTTTCATCAAAAGTTTTTAGGGCATCAGTAAAAGCATAGTAAGCTTCTTGTTCTAATTCTTTTAAATCAATATTATATTTTAAAGCAGCTTTATGATATTTATGCATTAAAATATCAACAATATATTTATATTTTTCATAAAGAGTATCTATTTGTTCATTTTCTTTAACCATTATTTATTCCTTAACATTCCATAAATTAAGATAGCCGCGGAAACACTAGCATTTAAAGAATTAATTTTACCATACATGGGAATACTTACTATTTCGTCGCTTATTTCTCTAGTTAATTTACTAACGCCTTCTCCCTCGGCACCTATAACTAAAACTTTTTTAGAAGCATAATCTATTTCGGTATAATCTTTGCCATCCATATCCGCGGTATAGACAAAGAAATATTTTTCTTGCAATTTTTTTAAAGCATTATTAATATTACTTACCATAACAATTTTAACATTATTGATTGCTCCAGCGCTTATTTTCATGACTGTTTCATTAACACGAATGCTTCTATCTTTAGGAATAATGATACTTTTAATACCGGCACATTCACAAGTTCTAATTATAGCCCCTAAATTATGAGGAGAATCTAAATGGTCTAAACAAACTATAAAATTTTCATCATAAACCTCTTCCAAAGAAGAATAATTAAAATCGTCAATATCAATAACTATTCCCTGATGGTTAGCCTCGACCATTTGATTTAGACGAAAAGTGGGCACAAATTCAAAACGAATTTTATTTTCTTTTAAATATTCCATTATGTCTGGAGCTTTAAAATTTTCTTTTAAGTAAACTTTATGTATTTTACTTGGAGGAGTTTCTTTTAAAACATTTCTACCACATACTAGCACGTTTATCACCAAAGTTAGTATAACAAAAAAGTGATATTTTGTAAAGAAACGAAAAAATATAGTTAAAAAAAAAATATAGTTAAAATTTATTAACTATACTCAGTTTGTTGACAAAGTGGTATGTTTAAAAAGAACATACTGCTTTTTGTTTGAAAATTTTTAATATATCAGTAAT
>CANQYU010000038.1 GCA_947628145.1 uncultured Bacilli bacterium
CCAAAACCGCGCATTGAACTTGTGTGTCGGTAAGGTTATAATGGTTCAATAGATACTCCATTCGTCGTGGCAACAGATTAATAAATTAAAAAACTTGTCTATACTGCTTTTCATTCTTATTCATGTATAGACAAGAATATTTATCATTGGTAGGGAAACCTACCTTTTTTTATTTGTTAGTAACTAATTAGTTACTAACATTTATTCTTCTGGCTCGGGTTCTTCTTCTTTAAATACCAATTCTGTGTCAGTATTTAAATTTTCTGTACCCTTTAAAAAATAAAATAATGTTGCTTTACTTGTATCAGTCGTGGGTTTCCCAGTCACGGCGTCCAGTACTACCCCCACCACATTAGTCGGGGTTTCATACCATTGTTTTTCTTTTTCCTTTTCTAAAGCTTCTACCGTGTCGGCCCATATTTTTTTTGATATAGTGGAGTACTTACTTTCCACATCACTATTATCGTCATAACCTACCCAAGTAACCATAACTATATCAGGATTAAAACCAGCTATCCAAAAATCCGAATTAGTTGTCCCCGTTTTAATAGCATATTTTCGAGATAATTGAGAGGCAATTACTAAAGCCGTAGGATTAGCATAATCTCTAAATTGACTATTAGTTGAACCTGTTAATAATTCATTTAAAATATAAGTATAATTCATATTTAAGACTAAATCTTTTTGTGGTTTCTTTTCATATAAAACATTTCCATCTTTATCTTCAATTCTTCTAATTAACCCTATTTCTTGTTTATAACCCCCTGTCGCTAAAGTTGTATATCCTCTAGCTAAATCTAAAGGCGATATTCCATAAGTTCCTAAAGCTAAAGATGGTACTGCTTCTAATTTAGCTTTTATGCCTACTCGACTAGCTGTTTCTACTAATTTTTCTGGTCCTAAAAACATATTAGTTTTAACCGCATATACATTATCCGAAACGGCAATCGCTTCCGCCATTGTAATTGGTTTATTTGCATATATAGAGCCATAATTTTTAGGTGAATATACTTTCCCATTACTTAAAGAAAAAGTAGTATATTGGCTATTAAATGTGGAAGAAGCCGTCATTCCCTCTTCTAAAGCCCCATAATATAAAAATGGTTTCATGGTGGAGCCTACTTGTCTTTCACTACTTATCGCTCGATTATATTGACTTTGAGCATAATTTACCCCACCTGATAAAGCAATTACTCCTCCAGTCTCTGGCGAAACAATTACACTAGCCGACTGTAACCCACTATCTTTAATATTTTTAATAATATTTTGTTCTAATATTTCTTGAGCTTCTAAATCTAAATAAGTATAAATTTTTATTCCCCCGGCTTGAATTAATTCATTAGGAATAGTTTTAATACTTTTAAGTTCTTGCATAACGGCATCTTGATAATACATAAGCATATCTAAATTTTCTTTAGAGGTTTTACCATATATAGGTATTTCTTCTTTAAATAAATTATCTAATTCTTCTTGTTTTAGCATTCCATTATTAACCATACTTTGGCCCACTATTTTAGCTCTTTTTATTGCTAAATCATAATTAGATACGGGATTATAATAACCGGGACTATTAGGAATACCTGCTAAAATTAAACTTTCTTCTAAAGTTAAATCAATTGGTTCTTTATTAAAATAATATCTACTAGCATTAGCAATTCCAAAGTTACCTTGACCATAATTAATTGTATTTAAATAACCCTCTAGTATTTCTTCTTTCGAATAATGCACCTCTAATTCTAAAGTTAAGAAAGCTTCTTCAATTTTTCTGGCCCAAGTTGAATTAAAATCTAAATAAATATTTTTAACATATTGTTGAGATATTGTCGAAGCCCCTTGGGTAATTTTTTTATTTTTAATATTTGTATACATCGCTTTAGCAATTCGCAAATAATCAAACCCATGATGTTTATAAAAATTTTTATCTTCCACACTTATTACGGCATTTATTAAATTATAATTTATATCTTCTAAAGAAGCCCATTTACTAGTACTACTCCCCTGATATAATAATTCGTCTTCACTATCATATATATAATATTGTCCAGCGGTTCTAAGTTCTAATTTAGGGCTTAAAAAAGCATAAGTATATAAACCTATTATAATAACTATAAAAGAGACAAACATAAAAATACTTAATTTTATTAAAAATCTTAAAGCTCTCAAAAAGGCATCACCCAATATTAATATGTTTATATTTTTTTAAACTATAACTATTATCTCCAAATCTATAGTTTTATGCAAAAAATTTGCATAAAAATATAAAAATATGCTATAATTTTAATGGAGGAACCAATTATGATTCAAAAAATATATTTAGAAAACTATCATGCTTTCAATAATCGAGTAGAACTAGATTTGCAAGCAGATAATCGAATTAAAAAATTCCCAGATAATGTAACTAAAAATAATCTTTTAAAATCTGTTATAATATATGGTCCTAATAATACTGGTAAAACAGGATTTATTAATGGTATAAGAACTATAAAAGAAATTATTTTAAACGAAACCCATATAGTATTAAATAATTTTTTTACCGGAAAAAAATATAGTACTCTAGGTATAAGATTCAACGACAACAATAAATACTATAATTATGAATTTAAAGCTACAATTGATAAAAAAATACCCTACGAGAAATTTTCTATTTTAAAAAACGATACTGAAGAAATTATCTTTTTAAAAGACCGTTTTCATAAAACTTATAAATGTAAAGATAAAAAATTAAAAAATATGTTAGAATTAACTTCCGATGATAATATTTTAATTTATACTTTAAATTCCGAAAATTTTGTTACTTTACAAGAAGCTAAAAAAATTCTAACAAATTTTGCTAAAAAAATTGAAATAGTTGATATGAATAATATAACTGACCATAATACTATTGAATTATTAAAAAATAAAAATAATATAAGTAAAAAAGTAGTATCATTTATTAAAAAAGCTGATTTATTTTTAGACGATTTTTATTATGACGAGAAAGGTTTATTAAACGACGAAATGCTTGATTTAATTGATGAAAAATTTATGAAAAATAAGCATTTTTTAGACCAAATTAAATTAATTAGCGTCTATAAAGGCTATAAAGTACCTAGTATTATGTTTGATTCCGTTGGTACAAGAAAAATTGTTGCTTTAGCAAGTTTTATAATTGATGCTTTAGAAAATGGTAAAATTTTAGTTGTGGACGAATTAGATAGTAGTCTTCACTTTAAATTAACTCGCGCTATTATTAGTCTATTTAATAATGAATTAAATACTAAAGCTCAAATTATTTGTACTGTACATGATACTGATTTATTAAGTATTAAAACTTTATTCCGCAAAGAACAAATATGGTTTACTGATAAAGATAATAAAGGTATTATATTATATTCTTTAAAAGATTTTACTTATTCTGAAGCAGGTATTCGCGATACAACTGATATATATGATAAATATAGCAAAGGACTCTTAGGAGCTATACCAAACCCTGATTTATTAGCTTCCCTATTTGATGATAATAACTCATAGTATATGTATATTATGTGAAGGCTACGAAGAATTTGATTATTTAACCCGTCTTAAAGATTTAAATATTTTTAGTAAGAAATATCGTCTCGATTTATATAATGTTAAATCATTAACTAGCCTTTATCCTCGATATACAGACATGTACAACCAAAATAAATACCATTTAATTATCATATTTTGCGATACCGAACGTTATTCTCAAGATTTTCAAAATTTAAAATTAAAAATAAATCGTTTTCATAATAATAAAATTAATGATAAAATTATATTTTATGGTTCGCCAAATACTATGCAAATAATATTATCCCATTTTACTGAAATTAAATTATCTAAAGCTAATAAAACCAAAAATCAAAGTTTAATTGAAAAGCTAACTAGCATATCTCATTATAATGCAAGCGCTAATCAGCGAACAGAATTAATGAAAAAAATAAATCGTAATAACTATCAAACTATGAAAAAAATTTAAAAAATATATCTAATAAAGATTATGAAATACCTAGTACTAATTTTTTAGAATTATTAAATAACTTAGAAAATGACGACCCTTCCTGGATAAGCAATATCCAAAAATTATTATAACCGATTTTTTCTTGTAAAACCTCTTTATATCTAGTATAATCTAACTTGTGATGATATTATGAACCGAAATCTAATTATAAGTACTTATGAAAATAATGTATTATTGTTTAAAAATAGTACTACCGGTTTTTTAGACGCCGATTTATTAACTTATCATACTGAAGACGCTTTTGTGAAAATTAATTTCCAAATATTTTCTTTTACTAAAGAAAATAACGAAAGTATTTTTAAATTAACTAAAAACACTTGTTACTTAAAATTAAAAGAACTAAATCAAGTTTTAAATATTCCCCTTGAATTTATCGAATTTACTTATCAAAATAATGAAATTAATCTTGAATATAAATTAGCTAGTAATGAACATAATATTAAAGTTAAAATAGAAATAGGAAGTGATATAAATGGATTATCCCATCTCGAAAATTGAAGCTAAAATTGCGAATGCTTTACAAAAATTAGGTTATGAAGAAGAGGTTGTTATTATCCCCTCTAATCGTCCTGAATTAGGCGATTATCAATATAATGGTATTATGCCTATCGCAAAAAAAAATGGTTTAAATCCCCTTGAATTAGCTCAAAAATTAGTTGATTTAATTAAAAATGAACCGGAATTTAAAAATTTAAATATTGCCGGACCGGGATTTATTAATATTAGTTTTTCAGATAGTTTTTTATTAGATTTTATGAATAAATCTTTAGAAGACATAACTCTTAATTATAAACAAAATTTTAATAAAACTATTTTTTTAGATTATGGTGGACCCAATGTTGCTAAAGTATTACACGTTGGTCATTTAAGAAGCGCGAATATTGGCGAAGCTTTAAAAAGAATATGTCTTGCGACTGGTAATAAAACCATTAGTGATGTTCATTTAGGAGACTGGGGTCGTCCTATGGGCATGGTTATTTTAGAAATTAAAACTAGGTATCCCGATTTAGCTTATTTTCAAGAAAACTATCAAGGAGAACCAGTTAACTTTAATTTAACAAATGAAGATTTATTAGAATTATACCCTATTGCGACGACTAAAGCTAAAGAAAATCCCGAAATTATGGAAGAAGCTCGTTTAATAAATTATAAACTCCAAAATAAAGAACCTGGTTATTATGCTTTATGGCAAAAAATTGTTGAGGTAAGTATTAAAGAGGTAAAACGTCTTTATAAAATTCTAAATGTTTCTTTCGACCTATGGGAGGGAGAATCTGATAATTTTCAATATATGGAGGAAATGTTCGAATATTTATATTCTAAGGATATTATTAAAGAAAGTGAAGGCGCTAAAGTAATCCCCGTAAAAGAAGAAAATGATAATAAAGAAATGCCACCTTTAATCTTAATTAAAAGTAATGGGGCTGTTTCTTATGAAGCGACCGACCTTGCCGCCATCTGGGAAAGAACTCATAAATTTAACCCTGACGAAATCTGGTATTTAACTGATAAACGTCAAGAATTACACTTTACCCAAGTATTTCGGGCGGCCCAAAAAAGTAATATGGTAAACCCTGATTTAAAATTAGTTTTTAATGGATTTGGCACCATGAATGGTCCAGATGGTAAACCATTTAAAACCCGAGATGGTGGAGTTATGCCTTTAAAAGAACTTTTAGCTCGCGTGACTAAAGAATGTGAAAAACGTTTAATGCCCTCAATCACGGAAAATCGCGAAAATATTGCCGAAACTATCGCTGTCGCGGCTATTAAATATGCGGATTTACTACCCTTTAGAACCACTGATTATAACTTTGATATTGAAAAATTTACTGATTTAAATGGTAAAACTGGTACTTATCTTTTATATTCCACAATTAGAATGAAATCTCTTTTAAATAAAGCTAATACATCTGTTTCCAAAATTAAAGTTATCTCTACTCCTATTGAAAGAAATATAATTTTATGTATGTTAGATTTAAAAAGAATAATTAAACGTAGTTATGAAAATTATTCCTTAAATGAAATCTGCGAATATTTATATAAAATAACTAATTTATATAATAATTTCTATGCTGAAAATAAAATCTTAACTGAAGAAAATACGGACAAAAAAATGTCTTGGTTAACCCTAACTAAAATCATTTATGATAATAACTGTTATTTATTAAATATTTTAGGTATAAATATTCCTGAGAAAATGTAAATTAAGAATTGACAAATATATATTTTAATATTACAATTACAAAAGTTAGAAATGTACTTACCTTTTTAAGTAATCTAACATATAATGTTTTAGTATAATTAAAGGAGACCTAAAATGAAATTAAATAATCTAAGCAAAGAAGAACTAGAAGCAATGAATTATGACGATATAGCTTATCTTATTTTAAAACAAGAAAAAACTAAAATGAAAATTAATCTTTTATTTCAAAAAGTATGTGAGGTATTAGAATTAAACGAAAATGCCTATCTTGATAAAATTGCGGACTTTTTCGAATTACTAACTACTGATAAAAGATTTATAATGTTAGAGGATGGTTCTTGGGATTTAAAAGAACTCCATAATCCTAAAATTGTCATTGACGATGAAGACGACGAAGGTATAACTAATGACGTCGAGGATGAAGAAAACTCTGCTTTAGATAACGAGAGTGAGGAAGAAGAAAACTTATTCTACGATTCTGATAGTGAAGACGATATCCCAGACGACGATTTAGACGACTTAGTAATTATAGACGAAGACGAAGAAGAAACAAACAATTAAGTTTGTTTTTTTGTGTGTTAAGTCCCCTTTTAAAAAACTTAAAATATCTAGCAATAACTTTTGGTTTGTACTATAATAAAACTAGATGTAAGGTGTTAGTATGAATAATAAAAAAATATGGTTTATAATTCTCGGGGTCTTCTTTATTGCTTTAATTATTTTCGGTATTTTTTTAATCACTAAAAGTCAATTTTTAGTTCATGATTTTACGGCGACTGTTACTATTCCTTATAATACTCCCTACTCTCCTAATGGAGGTAACGTTTGTTATGGAAATAAATTTACATGTCATAAACCCGAGATAACTACTAAAGGAGAAATAAATACCTCTAAAATTGGCGAATATAAATTAACCTATACTTATACTTATAAAAACCACACCTTAACTAAAGAACAAACTATTAAAGTTATTGATAATATTCCCCCGACTATAAAACTACCTGAAGAAGACTTTATTGGTTGTCCTAATAAATTAGATGTTAAATTTACGGCGACTGCCTATGACGAATATGATGGCGATATTAGTGACAAAATAGACCAAACTATTGAAAATAATCAAGTTATTTTTAAAGTAAGTGATAGCTCCGGAAATATTGCGACGGCGTCTAAAGCTCTATCTTTCTTAGATAATGAAACCCCCCAAATTACTTTAAATGGGGCGAGAACTATTTATGTTACTTTAAATGGTAAATATCAAGAATTAGGAGCTACGGCGACAGATAATTGTGATGGCGATATATCAAATAAAATTATTACTAGTGGTACAGTTAATAGTTCTGTTCCTGGGGAATATGATATTACTTATAAAGTCACAGATAATGTTGGTAATACCGCGACCGCGACACGAAAAATATTTGTTTATGAAAAAAATAATTATAACGCTCCCTCTGGTAAAAGTATTTATTTAACCTTTGACGATGGTCCTGGACCATATACTAGTAAATTATTAGATATTTTAAAAAAATATAATGTTCCCGCCACTTTCTTTGTTACTAATCAAGCTTTAACTAAAAACTATGATAGTGTTATATTAAGAGCTTATAATGAGGGTCATACTATTGGCTTACATACTAATACTCATAATTATAGTATATATCAAAATTCCGAAACTTATTTTAATGATTTATATGCTATTCAAGATAAAGTAAAAAGAATTACTGGTTATACATCAACTATTATTAGATTTCCCGGAGGTAGTTCTAATACAATCAGTGAAAATTATGATGGTGGAGCGAAAATAATGAGTGAACTTACTAAAGCCGTCGAAGCTAAAGGCTTTAGATATTTCGATTGGAATATTTCGAGTGGTGACGCTGGAGAAACAACTAGTACCTCTCAAGTTGTAAAAAATATTACTAGCCATCTTGGAAATGGGAGTACTTATATGGTCTTACAACATGATATTAAAGGTTTTAGTGTTAATGCCGTCGAAGAGGTAATTTTATATGGTTTAGCTAAAGGTTATACTTTTAGGGCTATTACAATGGATACCCCCACTGTTCACCATAGAATTAATAATTAATTCTTTTACATATTTCCTCTTCCATGTTATAATAAGTAATATGAAAGGGCAATATATATGTTTGAACGATTAGATGTTATAAAAAATAAATATGACGAATTACAATTAGAATTACAAAAGCCTGAAATAATGAATGACTATAATAAGTTAAAAGAATTATCTAAAGAGGCTAGCTCTCTTGAAGAAACAGTTTATAAATACCAAGAATATAAAGAACTTGAAAAAAGTTTAGAAGAAGCTAAAGAACTAATGAAAGTTCCCGAATTAAAAGAAATGGCCGAATTAGAATATGAAGAATTAAAAACTAAATTAGAAACTACCACTAAAGAATTAGAAATATTATTAGTGCCAAAAGATGAAAATGATGGCAAAAATGTTATTATGGAAATTAGAGGTGCCGCCGGTGGCGATGAAGCTAATATCTTCGCGGGCGATTTATATCGGATGTATACTTATTATGCCGAAAAAAATAATTGGAAAATAGAAGAATTACATAGTATTGAGGGCACTAGTGGAGGTTATTCCCAAGTCGAATTAATTATTAAAGGCAACGATGTTTATAAAAAACTTAAATATGAAAGTGGTTCCCATCGGGTCCAAAGAGTTCCCACGACAGAAACTCAAGGTCGGGTTCATACATCTACCGCGACTGTTTTAGTCATGCCTGAAATTGAAACCACCGATATTGTTCTTAAAGAAAGTGATATTAAAATGGATGTTTATCACTCTAGTGGAGCTGGGGGCCAATCAGTT
>CANQYU010000039.1 GCA_947628145.1 uncultured Bacilli bacterium
TTCCGCGGTAAGACTTACTCATATCCCCACAGGCGTCGTGGTTACTTGTCAAACTGAACGTAGTCAATTAAAAAACCGAGATAGAGCTATGAACTTACTTAAAATTAAAATCAATGATGCCATCAAAAATAAAGAAGAAATGGAATTAGGGGCAACACGTAAAAGTAAAATCGGCACAGGAGATAGAAGCGAAAAAATAAGAACTTATAACTATCCTCAAAATCGAGTTACCGACCATCGCATTAATTTCTCAGTTATGAGCTTAGATAGAGTCATGGATGGTGAATTAGAACCAATTATTGAAGCTTTAATTACCGAAGATATGCGTCTTAAACTTGCAGGTGAAACTTTTGAATAACATTGGAGAAGCCGATTTAAAACTATTGCAGGAGTTATACCCTCAAAAATACCCTAAACTCATAAAAAAACTAGCTCATCACTATCCCATTCAATATTTAATCGGTTATGTTGATTTTTACAACTTAAAAATAAAAGTTAACAAACATGTTTTAATTCCCCGTTTTGAAACCGAATTATTAATTGAAAAAACTCTTGCTTATTTACAAACTAAAAATTATCAAAGCCTTCTTGACATTGGTACAGGAAGTGGCGCTATTGCTATTGCCCTTCAAAAAAACCTAAATCTAAAAGTAGATGCCTGTGATATCAGTAGTAAAGCTCTAAAAGTAGCTCAAGAAAATGCCCAATTAAACAATGTTAATATTAACTTTTTTAAATTAGATATCTTAAAAGATATTCCCCCCAAAAAATATGACTGTCTAATCTCTAACCCCCCATATGTAAAAAAAGATGAAATAGTAAGTCCTGAAACTAAATACGAACCCCAAAAAGCTCTATATGCTAAGAATAATGGTTTAGAGTTTTATGAACGTATCCTAAATATTGCCCCTTTAATATTAACACCTCCAGCTTCCATTATTTTTGAAATTGGTGCTAGCCAAAAAGATGCCATAACAAAAATGGTCTTAAAAGTTTATCCTAAAGCTACCATTCATGTAGCCCAAGACTTTAATAATTTAGATAGATTTATGTTTATAACCATATAAAAATATGGCTTTTTATTTTATCTAAAAAGTGCTATAATACCATTTAACCAGGAGGCTAATCATGAATTTATTTACCTATCTTAAAAATTTATTTAATCATCATAATTCTCTTCTTAATTCTAATTTAGTTATTCCTGAAAATATTGTTAAAATACCTATTCGCAAAGACTTTCATAACCCTAACTTAATTGATTACTATAAAAAAGAGTATCTTTCTATTTTACATTCTATGCATGACTATGATACGTTAATTTTAGAAGCTAATGAACTAAACCAAAATATTGCCATGACTACTAAATTATTATTTAATATTTCTCTTAAAGAAGATATTATTCAAGAAAAAACTATTAAAGACCGTTTAACTTATTTAATTAATAAAGAAAAATTATTGTTATATCAAACTGACTTAATTAATATTCAAGATGAAGTTACTGCTAGATTAATTAGTTTAAATGAAATACGAAAAGATTTATTTTTATCTAAAAGAAAAAAAGATGCCCTTAATAATGTTATTAATCGCTTATGTTTATCTTTACATATTTTATTATCTGAACAAACTAGTATTATAAGTAGTATTACTCGTTATCAAAATGAAGCAAACAAAAATTATGAACCCAATAATCCTAATGAAGAATATCAAGCTTTAGAAGAAATCGAAACTCACTTAAACTGGTTACAACAAATATTACCTCATAATAAACAAATTACTATAAATCATGATATTAAATATGTTTTACAAGATTTAGCTTTAATCGAAAAAAACATTGAAGAATATACTTATCTAAATCAAAACCAAATAACTCCTGAAAGTAAAGAACAAGAAATAGCTAAACTATTAACCATACCTTTTGACATAAAACATAAAGAAGAATTATTACAAGCCATAGAAAAAATTGAAATAAAATATCGTGCTTTTTATGAATACAAAATCTATCAAGAATATGGTCCATTAGTAATTGATGAAAGTGATTTAATAAATATTTATAATTTAAAATTTAGTGCCTTAACCATTTCTAATTTAGGCGTAGTAAACATTTTCGTTAATGCACAAACTGATAAATTAGAATTATCCTATTATGAAAATATTATCTTTACTTTAATTCAAGACATAATTCTAGGTAAAAATGATATATTTAACAAATTATTTCATCAAGAACCAAATACTGCCTTAAATATTTTTAAAGGTATCTATTTTAATGAAGAATTTTCTAATAATCCCAATATATATAATTATATTTTAAAAGATAATATTCTTTTAAATATTTTACTAGCCCTAAACACCGAAGATGGTTTATATAACTTATTCACTAATCTTAAAATTGCATACCCGCTTAAAAATACTCCAAGTATAACTTGGGAAAAAGAGTTATCTTTAGAAACTATTTGTTTCATTGAAAGTCCAATTACAGGAAATATAAATGTTGCTAATTACTCGATAAATAACAATTATTATGACTTATATTTATTATATCGTAAATACTATAAACCAGAAGAAAAAGACAGTTATCACCTACCCGAAGGAATTATAGATATTAATCTTGTTGGAAGCAGTGTTAATAGATTATTTGTCTCAGATGTTTATTTAAATGAAAAAATCCATAAAAATGCTTTTGTTAAAAAATTATACATGCCTCAAAGCCTAAAAAGCATCGGCAAGACAACCACCATACTTGTCGGCAATAGCCTTAAAGAATTAGTCCTAAATGATGGTCTCGAAAAAATTTATAATAGTGCTTTTTATGACCAACAAGCACTAACCACCATAAATCTTCCCGCATCAATTAAACAAATTGAAAAAAACTCTTTTTATCCCAACCTTACAAGCATAACTATTCATGTAAGTAAAAATAATTATACGTTATTAAATCCCGAAAATCTCCATAATCTTTTTGGTATTATAGATAATATGTATATCAAAAATTATATAATGGTCGAAGCTCTAGGAATTGACCAAAAATTCTCACCTAAAACTCATAAAGTTAAAAGTAAAATAAAAACTTTAAATATTTATTTTGATGACCTAGACTACAACCTAAGCCTTGATTTAACTAATTTAGAATTTGACTACCATTTTGATACTAAAAACTACCCAACTGTAAGCATTGATGCCTTAATTGATTTTATTAATCAAAACCTAGAAAATTTAATAAATGAATTTAACGAATTTCAACAAGTTTTAAATGTCGAAGAAAGAATTAATATTAGAATTGATAGTAAAGAGGCATTATTAACTGATTTAGAATTAGTAAGTAATAAATTAAAACAGTATGTTAGCACTCATAAAGAAGAAGTTAATCAATTAACCGAAATATATAACTATAATTTCAGTCTAAACAATAAATATTTAACCAACATAATATCTTTAGAACCAAAATATAAATTATATTACCATTATGGATTAATACTTATTGATACCATTACTATATTTTATAAAGCTAAATTTAATTATTTAATTAGTCAAGATATAGTAAATCCCTTTATAGATATAACCAACCAAGAATTTAATTTTTATCAGAGTATTGTTGAAGAAACAATTAATGCAAAGAAAAATTTAATATTAACTAATAGTTTTGCTGGATATAATTCTAATTTAAAAAAAGAAATAACTAATCTTTTTATGAAAGAATTAGAAAACAAATCCAGTGCTGAAATCCTAAAAAACTTTTACTTATTAAATATCTTTTTAGCATTCACTAATAATTATACTAGATTATACACTCTTTTATCTAATTTTAAAGTAAGCTATTATTATCCTCACACTGGTAATAACAAATTTTATAATATATTTACCATTGAAAAACAAATACCTTTAAGCTCTCTTTGTATATTAAAATATTACATGAATGATACTAAAGACTTTGAAATAAATATATATAATGACGAAAAATATACTATTACTAAAAACTTTTTAGAATTATTTCATTTAATCTACACCCATTGTGCTTTAAATATTCCAGAGCTAAAACTATCACCTCAATTATTAAATGACTATAAATCTAATCCTGATAATTATTTTTTAATTCCGGAAGGTATCACTAAAATTAATAACTATTACCCCCTATATATTAATAAAGAAGTGGAATTACTAGAAAACATGCGCCAAGCTGCGGAAGACAAAATAGTTATAACTCCCCAAAGTTTAAAATCAATAAAAGGCAATATGCTTAGTAAAAATATTAAAGGTTTAATCTTATCTTCTGTTAATAGTATAGACGATGATATTTTATTAGATAAAGAAGTTGATGTTTTATCTATCCCTCCTAATTTAGAATTAGTTGATTTACGCATTTACAATATAAAAAATTTAATATTTAACAATATAGAAGCTATAGACTTAGATAAATATAAATATTTCTTTCAAAATTTAACCATTACTCCTAAAGATAATTTTGGTAATACCCTCATAAAACTAGAGATAGAAAACTTTATTTTTCACTATGACGATTTAGAAGATGATATTGTTATTAAATCACCCACAAAAACTATTGCTAAAAATATATCCTTCACATTAGCCATTGAAAAAAGTTACTTCGCAAGTGATGTAATATTTTATTTAAAAGAAGAATTAGCTAAGAAAAAAGGTGTCTCCAAAGTAAAAAGCAAGTAACCTATTTTTGATTACTTGTTTTTTCTAAATAAATTTTTTCTCAAAGCCGCCTCTTTTTTCTCTTTTTAAAGTTCTCATCTTAATTAAATCTTCTTCTTGGTATCCAACTGCTTTTATTAAAGCACATAGTACCTCAAATAAGTCACTACTTTCTTCTAAAACTTCTTCTTTAGTTTTAGCCTTTAATATTTCTTGATATTCTTCATTTAATTTTACTTTTAAAGCTTCAATATATTCTTTATCATTGAGTACATGATAAGTAGGTATATCTCCATTATTGATAATTATATCAATTATTTTATCACGGACTAATTTATTCATAATTTGTTCCATATTCTACTCCAAAAAATCAATAACAAAATTAGTCAGTAAATAACTTAAAGCAAAACTTAATGATAAAACTAATAATTTAGCTTCAATAACTCTGTTTTTCTTCATAATAGGTCCAAAATTAACCCCATTAAACATATATACACTCATTAAAGTAAAAAATATATATAAATATATTTCTATTTTCATAAATGTTCTTCCTCATACTGAATAATCTCATTTATTCTTTTTAAATGTCTTTCTTCACTAGCTTTTTTAGTATTAATAAAAGTATCGACCATTTCTTTAATTACATTCATATCGGTAGTTACCTCGCTTCCAATAGCTAAAACATTACACCCATTATGGTTTTTGCCTTTAAAAGCATCATCGACACTTACTGCCCTAACACACCGAATCCCTTTCACTTTATTGGCCGCAATACTCATTCCTAAACCTGAACCACAAATTAATATTCCTAAATTATTATTATCTTCTCTAACTAATTCTCCTAATTTAAATGCAAATTCCGGATAATTATCTAATTCACTATTAGGAATCCCTATATCTCTAATATCTAATCCATTTTCTTTTAAATATTTAACTAATTCTTTTTTTAAATCTACCCCTCTATGGTCACAAGCTATATATATTTTCATATTCTCACCCATTTTATTGTATCAAACATCTTTTTTATTTAAAAGAAATACCCCTATATTTTACTTAAATTTTACTTTTTTAAAAAACTATGCTATAATTCTCTAAACGGAGTTTATATATGAAAATAACTTATAATGATACAACTTTATATGAAAGTACTATTACTACTATTAGTAATATTAATTTTAAACAATCTCCCAACAGTTGTGGTATTAAACTAAATAGTAAGAATGCTTTAAAATATCCTAGTATTTCTCTTTCTAAAAATAAACATTATCGTAAAGTATTATTAGCTACCCTTAAAAATAATATATTTATTAACTTTGTTTTTAATCCTGATAATACTTTATTACATGGTCTTATTGAAATAAAAGGTAATCCCGGAAGCTATCTTATAGCTATTGAAAATGGTATTTTAAAATTAATATTTAAATCTAAAAAAGAGCAAATAAATCATTTAACTACTATCGGTATTTTTAATAATTTAACTATCCCCGAATTAGATAAATTAATTACCTCTCTTCTTCCTTTAATTGCTCAACATATTAAAAATAATAACTATTCTACTTTTAATGATATTTTATTTAATATTTCGGATATTATCGACTATTTAAATCAAACCTTAAATATTACTTGTGCTATCCTCCCTAATCATATGTTAACTTTTTCAAAAATATATAATGAATTAAATTTAAATAATGAAATTGAACCTAAACGTAATATATAAGTTGCACTTATATATTTTTTTGTTTATAATTTAATTGGTGAAATATTATGTTTACAGATACTCATTGCCATCTTTTTAAAGAATATTATCCTGATTTATCTTTAGTTATTAGTAATGCAAAAAATGCTCAAGTAACTCGTTTTATTAATAATGGTACTAATCTAGAAAATAATCAAGAAATTTTAGAATTAATAAATAAAGAACCCAATATGTATGGTGCTATTGGTATTCATCCCGAAGCTCTTCCTAATTATACGGAAGCTCATTTAAAATTTATTGAAAAGAATTTAACTAATAATAAAGTTATTGCTATTGGGGAAATCGGTTTAGATTATCATTATTCTAAAGAATTTAAAGAAGAACAATTAAAATTATTTAATGCTCAATTAAAACTAGCCGAAAAATATAATTTACCGGTTATTGTTCATAGTCGTGATGCGACCGAAGATACTATAAATACCTTAAAAAAATATCATATAAGAGGCGTTATTCATTCTTTTAGTGGTAGCCTTGAAACCGCGAATATTTATTTAAAAATGGGCTTCTTATTAGGTATAAATGGTGTTATAACTTTTAAGAATGCTAATTTAAAAGATGTTATTAAAAAAATCCCCTTAACTAGTATTGTTTTAGAAACCGATAGTCCTTATTTAACTCCCGAACCCTATCGAGGAACTTTAAATGAACCTAAAAGAATAATCGATATCGCTAATTTTATCTGTAATTTATATAATATATCTTTAGAAGAATTATCAAAAATTACCAATGATAACATTAAGCGTATTTTTGACATTTAATATTATATATGATAAAATATTTATACCAATTGAGGTGAAATAATGAAAAGTAAATTTATTTACTTTATAAATATAATTAAATTATTTATAATTATTATAGCTTTACTTTGTCTAAGAACATCTTCATCAAAAATGGAAATATTTTCAACTAATGAAAATGTAAATAAAAGTATTGATTTATCAACAATGGCTATATATATAAATAAAGAAGAAGAACAAATAGCTAATGAAGAAGCTTTACAAACTTATCTTTGGGGTTCTTTAGATAGCTATACTGGTGATTTAACGGGATATGGTGCTTTCTGTCCTCTTTGTACTGGTCATTTAGCTTGTATGAGCTCCCTAGATTTAAGCAATGGACGGACAACTTATGAAGATAAAACCTATGGCGAAGTAAGAATAGTTGCTTCTAGTAAAAACTTACCATGTGGTACTATTATTAAATTTGATAGTAAAATAATTAGTGAAGAACCAGTTATTGCCATAGTATTAGATAGAGGTGTCTTAGGTAATGATATTGATTTATTATCTCCAAGTGAAGAATATGCCTCTCGTTATGTAGGAAGAAGCAAAATAACATATGATGTTTTAAGAATGGGATGGACTAAATAATCCCATTTTTTGACTTTTTTAAAGTATATACCTTGACTATTTTAAAATCGACATAGAAAAGAGGCTCAAAATGGAAATAAAAGCTAAAAAAAGTCTTGGCCAAAACTTTTTACAAGACGAAAAAATATTACAACAAATAGCTAATTCAGTTAAAACTAATATCGATGATTTAATTATTGAAATAGGCCCTGGAACAGGCGCCTTAACTAAATATTTAAAACAAAAAAATAGTTATTTACTTTGTTATGAAATAGATACTAGATTAAAACCTATATTAGCTAAATATGAAAATCATAAAACTAAAATAATATACCAAGATTTCTTAAAATCTAATATTATTAAAGATATATCTTTTAAATATAATAATATTTATATTATAGCTAATATCCCCTACTACATAACTACTCCTATTATTAAACATATTATTAATTTACCTAATTTAAAAAGTGTAACTCTCTTAGTTCAAAAAGAGGTAGCAAAACGTTTATCAGCTAAACCAAATACTAAAGATTATGGTTCTTTAACAGTATATTTAAATTATTATTTTAATATAAACTATTTATTTGATGTAAAAAATACCTCTTTTAACCCTATACCTAAAGTAGATAGTGCTGTAATTAATTTTACTACTAAACCCAAATATAATTTAATAAATGAAGAAATATTTTTTAAATTAATAAATAATTCCTTTAAACAAAAAAGAAAAACATTAAAAAATAATTTAAAAGATTATAATTGGAACCAAATAAATAAAATATTAACCAAATATAACCTACCCGAAACAGTAAGAGCCGAACAAATACCCATAGAAATATACATAGAAATAGCTAACTCATTAAGTTAGCTTTTTAAAAGTTCATATCAATACTACATTCCCAAAAACATAATTTACTACAAGAAAACTCAAGCCTAAATATCTTACCTTACATTTACTGGCTTGAGTTTTTTAAATATTTCTAATTTTATTCCAACACTACACTCCTTGAATGAGTTCCACTCATTCGTAGCAGCTTACGTCGCTACTACGAATGGACTACCACTTGTTCCATTTCCCCCTGAGAATGTTATATTAGCTTTCAGATTGATTACTGGACGCACACCACGAGGGTTGCGCACGAAGTCGCTGCCGAGGCCGCCACCACTAAGCACATAGAACACGTAAGCAAGACCGCTAGTGTTAAAGTCATACGGAGACATGGTCCAGTAATACTTGTTTGTATATAAGTAATAACTTGAATTTGCCGTTCCGCCTTTTCCTCCTG
>CANQYU010000040.1 GCA_947628145.1 uncultured Bacilli bacterium
AAGGTATATTTTATCATATTATAATACTGACATTTTCAAAAAATTTTATACTGACATTTTCAAAAAGGTTTAACAAGTTTAAAGTATGGACTTGTAAAATTAATTGTTTTTTGATATAATTAACGTGCTTTAGAACTTTTTTTATTTTAAGAAATGGAGTTGGAATTTATGAGTAAGATAAAAATTTTTAGTTTGGGTGGATTAGACGAAAATGGTAAAAATATGTATGTTATGGATATTGATAATGATATATTTTTATTTGATTGTGGGCTTAAATATGCTAGTGGAAATATGTTAGGAATTGACTATATTATTCCGGATTTTTCATATTTAGTGAAGAATAGAAAAAGAATTAAAGGTTTATTTATTACGCATGGTCATTATGAAAATATGGGGGCAACTGCGGATTTATTATCAGTTTTACCTAATTTAAAAGTATATGCGACTAAATTTACAAAGTATGTATTAATTGAAATGGGAGTTAATAGTGAGAATATAATTGAAATTAAAGCTCATAAAAAGCTTAATTTTGGACATGTAAGTATTTTTCCAATATCAGTATCTCATAGTGCTCCGGATGCAGTTATGTATGTAGTAAATACGAAAGATGGCGCTATTTGTTATACGGGAGACTTTTTATTTGACCCATCAATGATGGGAGCTTATGATATGGATTTAGGAAAAATTGCCTATGTCGGAAAACTAGGAGTATTATGTTTATTAAGTGAGTCTGTTTATAGTGAAAATATCGGGCATACGTCACCTAAACATAAGCTTCAAGATGTATTTCAAAATGCTATCAAAAAAGCCGAAGGAAGAATTATGTTCTTAGTTTTACCAACTCATTTATATACAATTCAAGAAATATTTGATGCCGCGGTTAATAGTCATCGAAAAATTGTAATTATGGGAAAAAGATTACAAAATATGGTTAATTTTGGGTTAAATAATGGTTATTTAACTATTCAAAATGATACTTTAGGAGATTTAACTAATATTAATGATAATAATGCTATATTATTAATTTGTGATGATAAAGCTAGTCCTTATTCGGCAATGTCTAAAATATATAATGGATATGATAAATTTATTAAATTAAAAAATAATGATACTATTGCTTTTTCCGAGCCAAGATATGATAGTAACGAAAAAGTATTAGTTAAATTACAAAATGATTTAGCTAAAATGGGTTGTGAAATAGTAAATATTCCTAGTGATAAATTAATATTACATCATGCTTCTAGTGAAGATTTAATGCAAATGCTTAAATTAATGCGGCCTAAATATTATATGCCGGTTAAAGGGGAATACCGTTATATGGTTGGAAATGCCGATTTAGCATATAGTTTAGGTATGGCAAGAGAAAATATTATTTTAAAACAAAATGGCGAAATTGTCGAATTTGATAATGGCGAGTTAATAGAAAAGAATGATAAAATAAAAGTTAATGAGGTATTAATTGATGGCAATTCTAGTGACGATATTGGGGAATTAGTTATTAAAGATAGAGAAATGCTTAGTGAAAACGGAATTGTTTTAATTAGTGCGACGATATCTAAAAAAGATAAAGTATTATTAGTAGGTCCTGAGGTTACGACAAGAGGATTTATCTATATAAAAGATAGTTTAGATATGATTAGTGAAATAAAGAAAATTAGTTCTAATATAATTGAACGAAATATAACACCTAATTATGTAGATTATAATAAAATTAAAACTGAAATTAGAGACGAACTTAGCAATTATTTATATGGAGAAACAGAATGTAAACCTATGATTATTGCAGTAGTTCAAGAAGTTTAATACATAAAAATAAAAGATAATTCCATAATATAAATGGGTGATATTTTATGGATAAAAATAAAGATAATATTGATTTTTTAAATCTAATTTATCAAAATGCACAGATGGGGTTAATTGGAATTGATGCGGTTAAAGATAAAGTAGAAAGTGCCGAAATATTAAAAATTATTAAAGAACAAAGAAAAGAATACGAAAAGTTTTGTAAAGATGCTGAGGAAATGTTAGCCGAAAAATTTGGAGTTAAAGAAGAAGAGATTAGTGCTTTAAAAAAATTAGCTAGTAAAATTATGAGTGAAGCAATGACTATTAATAAAGACGAAAAAAATATTGTTAAATTAATGATGGAGGGTAACGAAAAAGGCGTTATTGCGATTAAAGAAAAATTAAATATGTATAAAGGGCAAGAGGGAATTTTAGAAGAAATTATTGCTCTAGCGGAAAAATTATATGCGACTGAAGAACATAATCGGGAGGAATTTGAAGAGTACTTATAACTCTTTTTTTATTGCTTTTTATTGCTATTTTAGATATAATTATTAATTGTAGGAGGTTCTAAATGAAGAAAATATTCCTACTATGTGCAATGGTTTTAATTCTTAGTGGTTGCACTAGTATTAAAAATGATAGTTTAGACAATATTATTGAAGATACAATTAATAGTAATGTTAAAACATTAAATGTTAATCGTAAAGGGTATAAATATTATTTACCAAAAGGTTTAGTTTTAAAAACAAGTGATAATTATAATGAGGTATTTACAAATAATGAATATAATTTTTATTTGTATGTAGATATTGTAAGTTATTATAATAAAGTTAAATTTAATTATAATGAGAATGAAGAAGCATATTTTTCGAAAAAGTTAAGTAATGGTGATAAAATAGGGTATATTGAGATAAATAATTATAAAAATGAACAATATTTGATTGAAATTATGTATAATTATGCTAAAATAGAGGTAATAGGATATGAAGAAGATATTAATATGATTGTAGCATATCTTATGAGCATAATTACATCAATTACGTATAATGATAATATAATTAATAATTATTTAAGTAGTGATGAGGTTATAAGTCAAGAAGAAAAGTTTGATATATTTGAGATTGTGGGAAGCGATAATTATTTAGAGTTTACCACGGATGAAGAAATTATAGAAGGTATAAAAGATCCGGATTATATAAATTAGGAAGGTGAAGCTCATGGGTTTAATTAATAAACTTAAAAATATTTTATTTGAGGAAGAAGAGGTAGAAATACCGGTTATTGAAAAAAAAGAAAACAAAGAACCTGTTTATAAAGAAATGCCGAGAAAAGAAACGGCTCCAGTAAAAAGTAGTTTTTATGACGATTTAGAGCCAGTGATTAAACAAGAAAAAAGTATGGAAGAACAAGTGGTTCAAAAAGAAGAAAAATTAACGACGAATACGGCGCAAGTTTCCGAAAGAGAGATATTTAAGTCTGAAAAAACCTTTAATTTCCCAGCTTTTGACGAAAAAGAATTTGAAAGTATGAGTCCAAGACAAAATATCCGTTCTACAAATATTTTAGAGCATGAAAGAAGAAAAGAAGCAACTAAAGCCCCAGTTCGGAAAGAGGAAAAACCTGTTCAAAAATTTAAACCCTCACCTATTATTAGCCCAGTATATGGAATTTTAGATAAGAATTATACGCCAGACGAAATTACTACAAGAGTAGACGAAACACCAAGAAAATTAGATGTTGATAGTGTTCGGAAAAAAGCATTTGGGGAATTACCAAAAGAAAAAGTAGAAGAAAAAGAAGAGATTTTAATAACCGAAAAAACAATGGATGATAAGATTTTAGAAGAAAAGTTAGAAAAAGCCCGGACTATTGACGAATTACTAAAAGATAGTAGTGACGAGGTAATTACTTTAGATAATAACGAAGATACTTTAACATCAGATTTTGATAGTTTAGGAAATACCGAAGAGTTAATAATTCCGGAGGAAGAAGATAGACAAGAAGAAATAAATACTCCACCAAAGCATGAAGAAAGTTTAGAAGACGATACTTTAGAAAGTGATTTATTTGATTTAATAGATTCAATGTATGAGAATAGAGAGGATGGTGAATAATGGGCTTTTGGCTATCATTTTTACCAATAATTATTTATATTTTGCTTATAATATTATTAGTTATTGGTATAATATTGGGGGTAAAAGCAATAACTACTATTAAGAAAGTAGAAAAAGTCGTGGATGATGTTAATGCTAAAGTAGAATCTTTAAATGGTTTATTTCATATAATAGATTTTACTACTGATAAACTAGTAACAATGGTTGATAGAATTGTGGATGGTTTTTCTACTTTAGGAGCAAAAATATTTATGAGAAATAAGCATAATAATATAGAGGAGGAAAAAAAAGATGAGTAAAGAAAAAAAAGGTGGTTTAGGTAAATTTTTAGTGGGAGCTTCAATTGGTGTAGGGTTAGGAATGTTACTCGCACCTAAAAGTGGAAAAGAGACAAGAGAAGACTTGAAAAATAAAATGGATGATTTAGTTAAAAAAGTTAAAAATTTAGATGCTAATGATGTAAAAGAAGCTTTAGAAAATAAAGTTGAAGAAATTAAAAAAGGAATAAAAAATTTAGATGGAGAAACAGCTTTACAAGCAGTTAAAGATGGAGCTAAAAAAATTAAAGTACAAGCGGATGAATTAGTAGACATGGCAGTTAAAAAAGGAACACCTGTCGTAGAAGCCGCGGCTAAAGAGGTTAAAGAAGCCACGGTAAAAACTTTAGAAAATATTACATCTAAATTAAAAGAAGAACCAAAAAAAGAAGAAAAGACAGCAGTTAAGAAAAATACTAAGAAAGCAAGTAAATAAGTACTTGCTTTTTTTAGGCAATTTTATTGACAAAAAAAGGGATAAAAGGTATACTTAAAATAAGTAGAAAGTAAGGGTGGTATGATGGAAAAGGAATATAAAATTAGTTGGCTAAAAGTGATATTAATTATTCTTTTATTTATAATTATTGGAGGAATAATTTATTTGGCTTTCTTTAGAAAAAGTCAAAATAATAATACGGGAGAACAAGTTTATATTGAAAATATTCGAGCTATGAAAGAGGTTGGGTTTGAATATTTTAAAGGAGATAATTTGCCTACTAAAATTGGCGAAAGTAAAAGTTTAAGTTTGGAAGATATGCTCAATAATAAATTTTTAGTCGCGTTAAAAGACGAAAATGGTAAGTCTTGTAATGAACAAGAAAGTTATATAAGAGCAACTAAGACTTTAGATAATGAATATGCCTTAAAAGTTAATTTAGTATGTGCTAATAAAGACGATTATATTGTTACCTCTTTAGTAGATAATAATAAATATATAATCCAAAATGAAGAAAATAGTTCTAATACGAATGTTGCAAATAAAGAAAATAATAGTGTTAGTAATAATAAACAACAAGGGGTAAGTAGTCAAAAAACCGTAGTGGAAAAAGTTACTAGATATAATATTAATTATGTAAATACATGTAATTGCTATAATTGTGGGGATTGTGAAAGTAATATTTATTATTCCGTTTATTTTGAAAGTAATGGCGGAAATGAAATATCTAAGCAATTAGTTAAAGCTAATTCTCCAGCTCAATATGTAGAGCCATTTAGAAATGGATATGTATTCTTAGGTTGGTATAGTGATGCTTATTTAACTCATAAATATGATTTTGCTACTCCTGTCGTAGGAACAACTACATTATATGCTAAATGGGAAAAAGCTCAAGCTTCCCAAGCTAGTTATACCGTAAGTTTTGATGCTAATGGCGGTTCATATGTAAGCGCACAAACAGTTTTAGAGGGAAATAGAGCAATACGTCCAAGTAACCCAATAAGAAATGGATATGAATTTTTAGGTTGGTATTATAATAATACAGAATTTAATTTTAATACGAGAATTGAACATGATTATATACTTGTCGCTAGATGGCAAAAAATAGAGGTTACCAAAAGTTATACCGTAAGTTTTGATGCTAATGGGGGCTCATATGTAAGCGCACAAACAGTTTTAGAGGGAAATAGAGCAATACGACCAAGTAACCCAATAAGAAACGGATATGAATTTTTAGGTTGGTATTATAACAATACAGAATTTAATTTTAATACAAGAATTGAACATGATTATATACTTGTCGCTAGATGGCAAAAGGTAAGTACTAGTTATAGTACATATTGTAAAATAAAAAATGATACTTACTATTCTATTAGTTATATAAGCGGTAATAAAAAAACTTATAGTTATGACTGGACTATAAGATTTGATAAGCTTAATACAAATAATTTAAAAATTACCGAAACTGGTTATTTATATAATTATAATGATTATAATGAGGCCTATATAAAATATAATAATAATAGACGAATTGAAATGGTTAATGACCAAAAAGAGGTGGTTGGTAAAACTTATTCAGTGGCTATACCTTCAGCTTATTTATTTCAACAATATTCTTTAAAGGCCGATAATTTTAGTAAGAGTTTAACAAGTCCTTATTATTATAATGGTTATTGGTATACGGAAGCTCAAGTTAATATAAGAAATTATAATAATTTAAATAGTAGTTATTATGCTAGTGAAATAAATAATAATATATATTTTGTACCATTTTATTTTAAAGTAAAATATACGGATTATAATAGTTGTGTGGATGATTTAGCATCTAATTGGGCAAAATATTCTGGATATGAAATTGTTAATACATATACAAGATAAAGAAGAAGGTTAATTTTTAACCTTCTTTATAGATTAAAAGGAGAGTTAAGATGGAACAAATAAGAAAATATGCAAAATTTTTAATTGAGGGATGTTTAAGACTAAAAGAGGGAGATAAATTATTTATTATTGCGGATGATGTGATATTAGAGTTTATTGATTTAATTAAAGAAGAAGCAAGGAAATTAGGAATAAAAGAAATTGAAACTTTAATTTTTAAACCTAAAGAAGAAAAAGAATTATATTTAACCAAAAGTAAAGAAGAAATATTAAATAGTCCATTAATTGATAGAACAAAATATAATAAAATGGCTAGAGAGGGTTATGCTTTTTTAATGCTTAATAGTCCTCTTCCCGGATATTATGAGGGGGTAGATAGTGAAATATTAACTGAGGTTATGCAAAAACAAATGAAAAGTATCGAAGAATATAAGCATTATCAACATAAAGGTTTAATTAAATGGAATATTAGTGCCGTGCCAAATGAATATTGGGCTCATAATTTAAAAATGAGTTTATCCCAGTTGTGGCAGTTAGTTTTTAAAATCTGTTTAATTGATGGGGAGCCAACTCAAAATTGGAATAAAAAAATGACTTTATTAAAAAAGAGAGCGGAGTATTTAAATAATTTAAAAATAGATAAACTTATTTATAAAAATAGTTTAGGAACTAATTTAGAAATAGGATTACCAGAGGGTTATTTATTTCAAAGCGCGGATGAGGGAAATATTGTAAATATGCCAACTGAAGAGGTATTTACATCTCCAGCTCGAAATAGAGTTAATGGAACAGTTTATGCTTCTAAAGTATTATTAGCTAATGAGCAAGTAATTAAAGATTTTTGGTTAAAATTTAAAGATGGAAAAATAATAGATTTTGATGCTAAAGAGGGGAAAAAAGTTTTAGAGGGAATAATTGCGACGGATGAGGGTTCACATTATTTAGGGGAGGTCGCATTAGTGGATTATAATTCGCCTATTTCTTTAACTAATGTAATTTTTAAAACGACATTATATGACGAAAATGCTTCTTGTCATTTAGCAATTGGCGCTTCTTTTGCAGAATGTATTAAAGGAGGATTAGAACTTACGAATGAAGAATTATTAGCTAAAGGTTTAAATTATTCTCATGAGCATGTAGATTTCTTTATTGGAACCAATGATTTAGAAATAAAAGCAGTCTTGCAAAATGGCGAAGAAATAGTTATAATGGAAAAAGGAAATTTTAAGGAGGCATAATATGACTTTTTTTGAAGATTTAAAATGGCGAGGTTTAATAAAAGATATATCTAGTCCTGAGTTGGAAGAATTATTAAATAAAGGGGGACTTACTTTTTATATTGGAACAGACCCTACTGGTAATTCTTTACATATAGGTCATTTTTCGTCATTTTTAATGGCTACAAGACTTAAAAAAGCTGGACATAATCCAATTTTATTAATTGGGGGAGCGACTGGTCAAATAGGAGACCCTAAACCTACCGCGGAAAGAGCAATGATTTCTAAAGAAGAGGTAGATGCTAATGTCGAAGCTTTAACTAAACAAGTAAAAAAGATTTTTGGTTTTGAGGTAGTTAATAACTATGACTGGAGTAAAGATATTAATTTTATTGATTATTTAAGAGATTATGGTAAATATTTTAGTATTAATTATATGTTAGATAAAGATATTATT
>CANQYU010000041.1 GCA_947628145.1 uncultured Bacilli bacterium
AAGGTATATTTTATCATATTATAATACTGACATTTTCAAAAAATTTTATACTGACATTTTCAAAAAGGTTTAACAAGAACTGACTAGCTATTTACAAATTTATAAAAATATTATATACTTAATTTAGCGAGACACGTTATAGTGCTTGCCACAATGGCGTCGCACCACTTACTTATAAGGTAAATGGTGCTTTTTTTATATTAAAAATTATCTAAAGACAATTAATAAAATAATTATAACGAATAATGCAAAGATTAATAAATCTTGTCTCTTCATATAACCACCTCACTTTTTCAAAAAAATAAAGTGGCAAGCACCAAGACCCCCTAAGATGTCTCGCACACTCAACATATCATAAAATTATATTGAGCGCAAAATACAGATTTTATTAAATTGGAGGCATTTTTATTAAAAAATGGTCATTTTTGATGCAGATTTAATTAAATTGGCTAAGCAGATTTTATTAAATCTGCAAATTTTAATTACTTTACAATTATTTACAAATTAGGCATATATTATATTAGGTGATTACTATGTTTGGGGCTCCAGTACAAAGTGGACTTACTTTAAGTAAAGTTATAAGTGGATTAACTAAAACTTTAGGATTTGCTAATAGAGTTATTCCATTATATAGAGAAGCTAAGCCAATGATACAAAATGCGAGAACTATTTTATCTACTTTAAGAGAGATGGGCAAAAGTACTAATTCTAATACGTCTACTAAAAGAACTAATAATATAAATAATAATACGCAAAATGAAAAAAGAATTGTTAGAAATACTAACAATCCAACGTTTTTTGCTTAATTAATTTTTTTAAATTAAGAATATTTATATATACTTTTAATCTATTTAATACTTTTAGTTTAGGAATATTTTTAAGTATTTGATAATTTTTATTTAATAAATAAGTAAAGTATTCTATATTAGAGCTTTTACCATATTTTAAAGTTAATTTAGTTTCTTTTTGAATGTTTTTGGTAAAAAGAATTATAGGATAATATTTATTATTTTCTTTTATAACTATTTCTTTAGTATTATAAAAATGATATTTTAACATAGTTGTGCGTAGTTCTTCATAATTATTATTACTACTAATAATATATTTATTTACTGAACTAGGCGTATTTTTAACAATATTTAAAATTGTTTTAGTTCCTACCCCGGCGATAATAGCAGTATTAATATTAAGATTAGGAAGATTATTAAAGCCATCAGATAAATAAGTTTTAATATTTAAATTTTTAGCTTTAATATTATTTTGGGCATTTAATAAAGCATTTTTACTAATATCTGAAGCATAAACCTCTTGACATAAGTTATTTTCCTTTAAATAAATAGCTAAATAAGCATGGTCACAAGCCATATCAATAACAATATCATTTTTATTAACAAGCGTCGTAATAGTTTTTAGTTTTAAGTTTAGCATTAGTCAGATAAGAAATCCTTTAATTTTTTAGCACGAGATGGATGACGAAGCTTTCTTAGAGCTTTAGCTTCAATTTGTCTTATTCTTTCACGAGTAACATTGAATTTTTTACCTACCTCTTCAAGAGTATGGCAAGTACCATCAACAAGACCAAAACGTAATTCTAAGACTTCTTGCTCTCTTACTTGGAGAGTCATTAAAACACTCTTTATTTCTTCTTTTAAAATTTCATTAGTCGCATATTCTTCGGGTGACATACTAGACTCATCTTTGATAAAATCGCCTAAATGAGAATCGTCTTCTTCCCCAATTGGGGTTTCTAAAGAGACTGGTTCTTGACTAATTTTAATAACTTCTCTTACTTTATCAATACTAATACCCATTTTTTTAGCAAGTTCTTCTTCGGATGGTTCTCTATTTAATTCAAGAGTTAATTGACGTTGAATACGGCTCATTTTATTAATTGTTTCTACCATATGAACTGGGACTCTAATAGTTCTTGCTTGGTCAGCTAAAGCTCTGGTTATAGCTTGTCTTATCCACCAAGTCGCATAAGTAGAGAATTTATAACCTTTATCACTATCAAATTTATCGACGGCTTTCATTAAACCAATATTACCCTCTTGAATTAAGTCTAAAAATAGTAAACCCCGTCCAACATAACGTTTAGCGATACTAACAACTAAACGAAGATTAGATTCAGCTAATTTATTTTTAGCATATTCGTCGCCGCTAGCCACTTTTTCGCTTAATTCTAGTTCTTCTTCAGGAGATAATAAGCTAATACGACCTATTTCCTTTAAATACATTCTAACAGGGTCATTAATATTAATATCTTTGGTAAGTTCGGCATCGTCTAAGATAATAGGTTCTTCTTCTAAAACTTTAGTTGAGCCACCCTCGTCGCTTGGAGAATCAACATCAGAGACAACTTGTATTTCATTTTCCATTAAAGTATTATAGATTTCGTCTAAAGAGTCATTATCAATTTCTAAACCTTTTAAAGCATCCGCAAGTTGTTCAAAAGTAATATAGTCTTGTTCCTTTCCTAGTTTAATTAAATCTTTAATTCTATCGTCTAAAGACTTAATTTCATTAATTTTTTGTACTGTTTCTTTTTCATTATTCATTTCCTACACATCCTTTTTTTAATTCAATTAATTTTTCAGCTAATAATATTTTTTTATTTTCGTCAAACTCATTATTAATTTGTTCTTTTAAAGCTTTGATTTTTTCTTTAGCTTCTTCACTATTGGCTACTCTAATAAATTCCATAAATTCTTCCATATTTAAATCCTCAATATTCGTATTTTTAATTATTTCCATAACATCGTCATAAATATAGTCTTTACTAGAAACAAAAGTAATAAAACTAGATAATGAAATTTCTTCATGAACTTTAGCATAATAGATTATTTCATTAGCGATATTACGATATTTCTTGGAACTAAAATAGCCTAATTCTTTTTGAAACATTCTAATATAAAGAGAATTATTCATCATATAATATAAAATATTGGAACAGGCTAGATTATACCGCGAAACTGGCTCTTTGCCAAGTTTTTTTGTTTCTTTGGGTTTTTCTTTCTTCTTTATTTTAGCTAATTCATTATTTAAGAGAGCTAAAGAAATATTATAATCATTACTAATTTTTTTAATGGTTATTTCTTTTAATAAATCGTCATCAATATTTTCGAGACTTTTTATAACTAATTTTATATAATCAGTTAAATCCGTGGGATTTGTTAAATCTTTATTCTTTTTAAAAAACTGCAACTGGAAATCTAAGAAATCGAGGGGATGAGCTATATTATTTAGTATAGCCTCAACTCCATATTTTATGATATATTCGTCGGGGTCTTTAGCATCACTTAAACGAACAACATAAGGAGTTAAATGAGCTTCAGCTAAAATATTGCCATTTTGATAAGTTGCTTCTTCCCCAGCATTATCATTATCCAGCATTAAAATAATTTTAGCTCGCGTACTTTTAATAATTTCAACTTGATTTTTTGTAAGGCTAGTTCCCATCAGGGCGACGACATTTTTAATACCATTAGCGTACATTCTTATAGCGTCCATATTACCTTCAACTATAATAAGACACTTTTTCTTTTTAATTTCATTTTTAGCGCGATGGAAATTAAATAATATTTGACCTTTTTTAAATATAGGACTTTCTTTGGTATTTAGATATTTAGCTTGGTTACTTTCTTCATATATTCGACCCGTAAAGCCGATTGGTCTACCTTCTAAATCATGAATGGGAAAGATAATACGATTATTAAATACATCATTTAAATATTCTTTATTACGATTAACTAAACCTAAATCTAATAAAAGAGCCGCGGGATAATTTTTACCAATAAGTAGTTTATTTAAAGAATTATTTTTTTCTAAAGCTAACCCTATTTCAAAATCTTTAATTACTTGTTCGTCTAAATTTCGCTTTTTTAAATATTCTTTAGCCGGTAAGCCCTCTTTAGAATTGAGATTATTTTGATAAAATTTTAAAGCTAAAGCCATTACATCATATTCTTCTTGATGACTATTTACTTTAGGGGATGAATGAATATTATTTTTAAAAGTTAAACCACATTTTTCGGCGACTATGCTTACGGCGTCTAAAAAAGAAACATTTTCATAATCTTTGACAAACGTAAAAACATTCCCGGAAGCGCCACAAGAAAAACATTTATATATTTGCTTTTCTTCGGAAACACTCATACTGGGATTAGTATCATCATGAAAAGGACATACTCCAAAATAATTTTTGCCTTTTTGAGTTAATGGTACATAACTAGATATTATATCGACAATATTAGCACTTTGACGAATATTGTCTATTTCATTATTATTCTCATACATTTAATAACCACCTTAAATTTGGCTTCTAAATATATTTATTACCCGAATACCCTTTATTTCCTTTTAAAAAAGCAAATTTTTTTTAAAAAACTTGCTTTTTTCTTAATTTTTGCTAATATTTTCTTTATTTTTTAGGGTTGCATAATAAATTGTTTGGGTATTTTTATTATTTTTAGTACAAGTAATTAAGGTTAACATATGTTCCCCAACTCGAGTTAAACTAAGTTCTCCAGTCTTGGGTTCTTCCTCAATATAAGTAATTTCATAATAATAAATAGTATTATTATAATATAATTTTATTTTGTCATTATATTCTAGAAGATAAAGTTCTTTAAAATAAGCATGGGTACCATTCCCCGAATGACCTAAAATAATAACATTACTAATATCGTTTTCGGGCATAATACTTTCTTTATGTAATTCTAAATTTTTATTGACATTATTTTCTTTAGAATTTTTAGGAAATATTTCTTTTTTTAAAGATATTTTAGGTATTTCTAAAAGAGCATAATAATTATTTTCTTTTTCTTTAGTGGTTATTTTTACCTCTTCCATATAAGATGTATAATCATTTTTAGTTTCATAACCAACTGGAATACTTAAACCGAGAAAGATTAAAATATAACCTATAATTTTAATTATTTTTGCCATGATTACAAATAATTAAACCAAGCCCTAAAATAAAGGCACTAATAATAATCGTTATAAGTAATTCATTTACTCCGGTTTTAGGGACTTTAATAATATGACGATTATTTACAGTAATAATACTATCAATGTTATCTTTTATTTCTATTAAAATGGGTTCCGTTAATAATTCATAATCTAAAGGTGGCTCTAATTCTTTTAAATAATAAGTACCTATTTCTAACTCGGGAATATTTATTAAACCCTCACTATTAGTTATATATTCGGCGATTAATTCCATATTTTCATTATATAAGCCAAAAACAACATTAGCTAAAGCTTCATTGGTTAAAGCATCAACTTTTTTAATTGTTAAAGAACCGGTCATTTTGGTATTTTCAAAATTTAATTCTATAACCTCATTCATTTCTTTAATACTAAATTCTAAAGGCTCAGGATTTAAACGATATTTATCTGGGGCTTCTATTTCGATTATTTCATAATCACCATAAGGAATATTAGTAATCGTTAAAACCCCATTTACCGTCGCAAATTCGGTAAGACCATTTACTTGCAAATATTCTTGGGTCTTTTTATTGAGAATTTTAAACTTAGCGGGTTCGAAAATTAATTCTTGAGTGTCATGAGCTATTTTATAAAGAGTAAGAGAACCTGTAATTTGTTTATTTTTTAAAACTAAATTAGTTCCATCTAAAGTATTTTCATCGATGGTAAATTCTAAATCTTCTATTTTTTGATAACCTTCAGGGGTAGTTATTTGTTTTAAGGTATAACTACCATATTGTAATTTTAGTTCATATTTACCTAATTCATTAGTTTTAAACTTTTCCACTAATTTACCAGTTTTATTATTATATAATTCAAATTCAGTGTTGGGTTCAAGATTATATAACTCATTATTATATTCCATATATTTTTCAATATCGACCCTTTTTAAAATTACCTCATTTTCAATTTCGAGTTCTTTATTACCATCGACGGTAAAATATATTTTTTCAGGATTAGGATAAAAACCATATGGAGCCTTGGTTTCAACCATATAATAATCGCCTAAATCTATCCCCTCTAGTAATATTTCGCCATTTTCTTGAGTCGTTACGGTATAACATAAATAATCGTCACTTTGGCGATAAATAGCAAATTCGGCCCCGGCTAAACTTAAATCCGTCTCCATATTAGCTTTTTTAATAATTTTGACATTAGGTCTATCAATATGAATAAGTAAATCGGTATATGGAAGATTAATAGTTCCCCGGCCAAATACTGTTTGCGAAGCACTATTATAATAAAGACGAACAGGTTTTATCCAAGAAGAATTATTTAAAAGGTTCATCCCAAAATCGCCGGGTCTATCAAAAGTTAAAGTAAGAACATTTCCCTCGATATTGGCATGCATACCAGAAGAATTAATATTAATTCGATATTTGTGTAAAACATTATTTTCATCGACTAAAACAATTTTATCAGTATAATCATAATATTTAAAACTGCGTTCAAATTCACTCATAAAAGATGGAGCTATATCCGCGGTTTCAACATAATATTTTAAGGTAGCGATTTCGTCTTCATAGGCGGTAATTTTTCTATTTTCATTATCAATAAAATATACTTCGCCTGTATCTTTTAATAAATATTCCCAAATAACAAATTGGGTTATACCATACCATTTAATGTCGCTTCGTTCATCATTAAATTGGTAACCGAAATAAGCTATTTTATTAACCATTTCCATTTGTTCTTCGGTTATATCAAGACTTAAAGCATCTAAATTACTAAGTTCTTCATAAGAGCCATCATAAAGCATAACTCCCGGCTCAATACAATATAATAATTCGTTGGTGTCGGAGTTATAAATTTTAAACATATCTTTATCTTTTTCCATTTTAGGAGTTTTTAAATGAATTCTAAAACCAGGTAAAGCTTCCCCTAGTTTTATATTAATATTTTTAGCTTCAACTATATTTAAACAAATAAAGAAAGATATTATAAAAATAAATAGTTTTGATAATTTTTGCATTTCTTTTCCATTTCTAGGTAAAAGAAAACTCGTTAAAGTTTTCCCTTACCATGGAAAAATAACTTTAACGAGTGAACGATTACTAATATAGCACAAAGTTTTAGTTTTGTAAATATTTTTTATTTTCAATATTGATTATTATTAGAACTTCCCATTAGTATATATAATGGGAAATAAGTCATAGAAAATTTAAAAGATAATTAT
>CANQYU010000042.1 GCA_947628145.1 uncultured Bacilli bacterium
AGATTTAATTAAATTGGCTAAGCAGATTTTATTAAATCTGTAATTTTTAATTATTTTACAATTATTTACAAAAAAATTAAAGAAATATAAAAAGTAGAGTTTTCACTCTACAATAAGTTCAATATATCTTGCCTAAACTTGAATAAGAAAAAGCAGTTTAGGCAAGTTTTTTAATTGGTTGCCACTACGAATGGAGTATCAACTGAACCATTGCCTCCTGAAAAATTTATATTAGCTTTCAGATTTATTACTGGACGCACACCAGTACCAGTGCTGTACACGTCGGTGTTGCGGAGGTCACCATCGTCATTCACGCGGAACACGTAAGCATTACCATTATTGTCCAAGTAATACGGAGACATGGTCCAATAGTGTTGATTTGTATATAAATAGTAGCTATCATTTGCTGTTCCAAAAAAGCCTCCGGCTAATAATACCTCATCCGCAGTGATTAACCCTATTGGATATTGTAGTAATTCATTTCCTTTGGTTGCTCCTGTTTTGGTAAATAAATCTCTTTTATAAGTAGCATTGTCTATTGCCACGCTTGTTTCTTGAGCTGTTGCTGTCGTGGCACTTACTCCACATTTTAATGTTGGGCACTGCGTTTGTCTTACATAACCACTCTTTGCTACTCTTCCCCATGCTGCATAACTTGTCATTGATGTTCCTGCGCCTGTTCCTGCGTCATAACTTGAATTTACACCAGTTACCTTTTGCCTATCATTACAGAAACCGGCATCTTGGTCTATATATTGATTATATTCTGCCAAATTGCTTCCATACCAAGTATTCAAATATTCTGCTATGGTACTTGGATTTGTTCCTTTGTGGGCATCTGGATATTTACTTGTTGTTCCATTTTGATTATAATATCCTACATATGTGTTATCATGGTATTGTTTGTTATATGCTAGCTTTGTTAATTGGGTTTCTGTTCCTGTTGCATCTTTCGTAGTGGTACAGCCTATGCTTCCACATTGATAAATCAATCTTAATGTTCCATCGCCATTTATTCGGATTATTCGCCATGTTTTTCCAGCAAATTGTACCCAGTTATTATTTGCTTCTCCTCTAAAGAAATAACTTGTTCCATCATTATCTGGAGCTTCATATAGTATATTCCCATTATCTCCCTTATCTACTCCAGTTACTTTCATTACTCCACTCGGGTCTGTTCCATCAAAACCTGTTCCACTTTTAGCTATGGTATAATTTGCTTTTTGCGCTTTTTCTAGTTCTCCTAGCATTCCATTATGTAAGGTATCAAATTTTTCTTCAAAATAAAATATGCATTTGCTTCCTTTTTTTAAATTACCCATTACTATATTGCCTGAATTATCGGAGCTTAATGTTACTTTTGTATCATGGTCTTCTTTATTAGTCGTGTAACAATAACTTTTTGTAGTATTTAATTGATAACCGTTTCCTGGCATTTCGGTTATTTCTACATCTTTTCCACTTTCTATTTTATACATAGCTATTACATTTAAATCGGCTATACTATAATTTATTGTTCCCTTGGCAAGTTCTATACTTTCAGTATTTCGATAATTTGCTCTACTAGTTAAATAATTTATTAAGATAAATATACTTGCTGTTAATATTACTCCAAGAAAAAACATTAATTTATTTTTTTTATTACTTATTTCTAATTTTTCTATTTTCATTTTCTTTTCCCTTTTCTATCAACTATATTAAAATTTTCTAACTTATATTTAAATTATAATATTTGCTATACTCAAAGTCAAGAAAAATAACACAATTCTGAGACAATTATTTAAAGGCTCTTTTATAAATGAGAAAATAAACTCAGGTGAGAACATGAATTACAAAGAAACTTTGGTATTATTAAGAGAACAAAACAAATTAACTCAACAAAATGTTGCTAGTATTTTAAATATATCTAAAAAAACTTATAATCACTATGAAACTCAAGAAAATATTATTCCTATTAAACATTTAGAAATTTTATGCAACCATTTTAATATATCAATAGATTACTTTTTAGGTTTATCTAACAATATTAACTATAAAAATAGTTCTAATGTTGATAAAATAAAAGCTGGAATTAGATTAAAAGAATTTAGAAAAGAAAATAAACTTACTCAAAAAGAATTAGCTAGTATTTTAAATACTACTTTCTCTAGTATTGCTTGGAATGAAAAAGGTCGTAATTTAATTGCTACTCCCTTTTTATATACTATTTGTAAAAAATATAATATTTCCGCGGATTATTTACTTGGGAGAACTAATGAACCTAAATATTTAAAATGAGTCAAATAAACTTGTAAATTTATTTAAAAATAAAAAAATACTGTTATAGTATTAAAAACTTGTTTTAAAACATCAGTATTATTTTTTTAAGTATATACTAAGGATTAATCTTGTATCCTAATTCTACTATATTTAGTCTTAACCAAATATATGAGTTTTAAAAGGATATTGGACGCACACCATTAGTGTTGTTCACGTTGTTGTTGTTGAGCCAGCCATCATTATCCACATTGAACACGTTAGCATTACTACCGTTAAAGTTATACGGAGACTAAAATATTAATTTTATAGATTAACCCTTAATAATTATATCAGAAATTAAGAATTTATTAAACTATTATTTTTTAATTCTATATAAGCAATATTTAAAATTAAAGGTAATGATAATACTAAAGGGAAAATATATCTAAAATAAGTATTTACGGGTCCAGCGACTAAGATTAAAACTAAAGTTAAAGCAGGAACAATAAGAGTTATAAGTTCTTTTTTATGTTCTGTAATAAATAAGCAAAGTAATAGGAAATATACCCATACAACAAAACCAATATTAACAATACCACCAATAACGGGAATATAAGGGAACGCGACTGCGTATGAACTTAAAATATTCCGAGAAATATTTAAATTATTATAATGATAATCTATATTACTTTCAGATAATCTTTCGTCATAATCATAGTAAACATACCAATTAGAGGTATTAGGGTAAAAATAACCATAAACATTATTAATAGTCGCATCCATATAAACGCCGGGATGTTTAAATAAATATTTAGCCCATACTTTAAAATAAGCAATTAAATCTTGAGACGTTGTATTTTTATTAAATTCATTTTTAACTGGGTCAGAAATATTAGGTTTATATCTGGAAGCTAAAGTATCATAATTTAAGATTTTATCGATAATAGCAATATCTTCTTTAGAAATAGTGTTAGGATAATATTTTACATATCGGGCAGTTTGTTGAAAAGGAATAGATAACATTTCGCGAATGCTTCCATTAGTAATATGTAATTCGGGTAATAAAATTTTATTATGAGCTTCATATATAAATATACTAGATAATAAAACAATAAATAAAGGTAATTTTTTATTTTTAGTAAAATAGATTAAAAAAGGAAAACTAAATAAAACGATTATAAAACCATTATTACGAACTAAAGACATAAATAAACATAAAAGACATAAAGTAATATAATTTATTTTAGTATATTTAGTACCTTTTAATAATTTATGAAATTCAATTAAATAAAATACTAATAATACACCAAAAAAGGTATCTTTAACACTACTTAAAGCATATAAAGGAAAGACTGGGACTAAAGCAAAAATACAAAGGGATATAAAACGATGGATAAAGGGAACATTTAATTGTTTTAAATAAACTAATAAATAAGTTATAGCACTTAAACATAAAAATAGTTGAAATAAAGTAAATAAGAATAAACCAAAATTGATATTAATAAGCAGAGAACCTAGTTTAGTAAAACCACCTAAAATAAAAGTATGAAATACAGGGTGATGGTTAGTTATTAAAATATTTTCGTCAATTAAATTTACTCCATCTATATAATGGGTTGGTAAATTAAAATATTGTTTAATTTGATTAGAGGGGTCAGGAGATAAAATAGCGGGTTCAAAACTAATAATATAGGGTAACCAAGCTATTAATAAAATAATAATAGTAGTTTTATAAGGGTGTAATTCATAATAATTTTGAAATTTAGTTAATAATTTAGGAAGCTTTAGAGAAGATAAATTTACAGTTTTTAATTTAGACATTAATAGATTAATAATAGTTTTTAAAAAGATATAATAAGTAATAAATTTAATGATAGAAATAAGAATTAAAACATAATTACCTAATACTAAACTAGCATCACCAATAACACTATAACTATAACCAAAAACTAAAAAGAAAGTAAATATAAAACTTAGTATATTATAAGCTTTCTTAGTTTTTATTTTTAAATATTTTTTATAAAATAAATATAAAGCAATAGTAAGAATAAAAATTAATAGGAAACTAGTGTTACTATAACTAAATTTAATTAATTTATTAAGGGCTAGTTTATTTATTTTATTATAGACAATAACCATTTCTTTTAATATTTGTTCACTATATATACATAAAGTAGTTAAGATACTTAAAAGAAATATTTTTATTTTAGACATAAAACTTCACCTTAAAATTAATTTATCATAATTTATTTAAACTTGCAATATATTAGTTATTCTTCATTTCAAATAAAATATCTCTTAATTCCATAGCTCTTTCAAAATCTAAATTACGAGCAGCTTCTTGCATTTCTTGTTCAATTGTAGCCATAACATTAGCTTTTTCTTTTTGGCTCATTTTAGGTTTTTCAGCGACTTTTTCAATTTCATTAGAAACTACCTCTTTAATTTCTTTCATAATAGTAGTTGGAGTTATACCATGTTCTTGATTATATTTTTCTTGAATTTCACGACGTCTTTTAGTTTCTTTAATAGCATTTTCCATAGCTTCACTCATAGTATCCGCATACATAATAACATGACCTTTAGCATTACGAGCACAACGGCCAATAGTTTGAATTAAACTACGTTCACTACGTAAAAAGCCTTGTTTATCAGCATCTAAAATACATATTAAACTAACCTCGGGAATATCAAGTCCTTCCCTTAAAAGATTAATACCAACTATACAATCATATACCCCTAAACGTAATTCTCTTATTATTTTTAAACGTTCTAAGGTTTTAATTTCACTATGAAGATAGGCAACTTTAATACCCATTTCTTTTAAATAATTAGTTAATTCTTCAGACATTCGAATAGTAAGAGTAGTAACTAATACCCTTTCATTCATGGCTATACGTTTATTTATTTCGGCAATAATATCGTCGATTTGACCTGTGGATGGTTTAACCTCAATAGTTGGGTCTAATAAACCAGTTGGTCTAATTATTTGTTCAACATATTGATTATGAGTATGTTCTAATTCATAATCGCCGGGAGTTGCTGATACATATATGGCTTGATTTATTTTTTGTTCAAATTCTTGAAAATTTAAAGGTCGATTATCTAAAGCACTAGGTAAACGAAAACCATGTTCAACTAAAGTCGTTTTACGCATTCTATCGCCATTATACATTCCTCGTACTTGAGGTAAAGTAACATGAGACTCGTCGACTACAAGTAAAAAATCTTTAGGGAAAAAGTCAATTAAACAAGTTGGGGTTTCCCCGGGGCCTCTTAAAGCTAAATGGCGAGAATAGTTTTCAACTCCATTGCAAAAACCGGTTTCTTTTAACATTTCTAAATCATAATTAGTTCTTTCTCTTAATCTTTGTTCTTCAATTAATTTACCATTATTTTTTAATTCTTCTAATCTTGCTTCTAATTCTATTTCAATACGATGGCAGGCTTCTTTTAATTTTTCAGGTGAGGTAACAAAGTGAGACGCCGGAGATATAGTAACTGTCTTTTGATTAGAAATAATTACTCCCGTTATGGGGTCAAAACTAGATATTCTATCAATAGTATCCCCGAATAATTCAATACGAATACCATGAGCATGTTCATTAGAGGGAATAATATCAATAATATCGCCATGGCTTCGAAATGTACCACGATGGAAATCAATGTCATTACGTTCATAAGTCATATCTACTAAACGACTAATAATTTCATTTCTTTTAATATCTTGACCAATATTTAATACTAACATAGATTTTTCGTATTCTTCTTTTTCGCCTATACCATAAATACAGGAAACACTAGAAACAACAATAACATCTGAATAATTAATTAAGCTACTAGTTGCTCCATGTCTTAATTCGTCTATTTCGTCATTAATAGAAGCATCTTTTTCAATATAGGTATCACTTGAGGGTATGTATGCTTCGGGTTGATAATAATCATAATAAGATACAAAATATTCAACATGATTATTAGGAAATAATTCTTTAAATTCACTATATAATTGCCCAGCAAGAGTTTTATTATGTGCTAAAACAAGGGTTGGTTTATTAATTTCTTTAATGACATTGGCAATAGTAAAAGTTTTACCTGTGCCCGTTGCACCTAATAAAACTTGTTCTTTTTTACCATTTTTAATGCCTTCCACAAGTTCTTTAATAGCTTCTGGTTGGTCGCCACTTGGTTTATATTTGGAAACTAATTCAAACATAATAACACACCCTTAATAAAGTTTTTTCTTAGAATATTTTAACACTATAAGAGTTATAAAACAAGAACTTTATGTTTCCTGTTATTAAGAGTAATTAGAATAATATTGATAATTAACAATAAAAAAAGAAAGTAATACTTTCCTAGATTAATTTTTCGATTTGTTTTATACTTAAACCAGTAATATCTTGTATATCTTCCATATTATAATTATGCTCTAACATATTTTTAGCTATTTCAATAGTGGCAGTTTTCTTTCCTTGCGCTTCGCCAAAAGCTTTTCCTTGAGCCTTTCCTTTAATTAAGCCTTTGGCTTCTCCACGTTCTTCAGCTTCAAACTCTCGGTCATCGATGTATCTTTGTAACCCATCTTTAGCACTCTCCTCACACCATTCTGAAACAAATTTTTTTAATTCTTCCATGACTTTATCTCCTCTCCCTATTTCTTCTATTTCTTCTATTGTTTTGGCATTTATTATCCTAAGCCATTTGATAAATCTCTCTTCCTCTACATTATACCTGCTTTTCTCACTTTTATCAAGTCGCACTAGATATAACTCTAATGTCCCATTATCGATTACTTTGTTTGTTTCTCTTTG
>CANQYU010000043.1 GCA_947628145.1 uncultured Bacilli bacterium
AATTCTTGGATAACATACAATTTAAATTCTGGAGATAACCAACTTGCAAATTCTAAAGCTATATCACTACAAGCATAAGTTCCACCATTATTACCGGATTTAGATATTATGCCGATTGCATTGGTTTCCTTAATCCATTTTTGTGGGGACATATAAAAACTATTTTTACCTGCTAAAGATTCAAAGGTTGTAAATTCGACACCTTTGAAATTTTCATTATTTAATTTTTCCCACAATCCTAAATAGGCAATTACGTCTCTATTTCTCATCCAAGTTTGGATTGGAATTTTTGGCTCCTCAGGATTAGCGTATCTAGCCAAATCTGTAAGGGAAATATATTCTTTATTTCCTATTCTCATAACATTAATTTTACTATTATTCACATTAATTTCTGATTTTATTATTTCTTTATTCATTCAAAACCTCGTTTAAAATATTTTAGATTACATTATAAATTATATAAATAATTTTATCATAAATTATTGAATATTAAAACTCGAACTTTTTAAATATTTAATAAGCTCGAGTTTAGAAACTATTTGGTGGAGTAGAGGAGAGTCGAACTCCTGTCCAATATATTCTATTATACAACATCTACAAGTTTAGCTTGATTTAATATTCATTATTTTACTGGCTCAAGACCAACCTATAAAATAACTAGATTAATAAAATTTTCGTTTATTTAACTTAATCAATTAAATAAATATATCTTATATATATGAACCTCTATTTAACCTATAAGCAAATTAGATAGAAGCTTGCTATTCCTTATATATTAATTAGGCAAATGCAAAAGCATTTGAAGCAAAAGAACTTTCATTCTTGTCATTTAATTTTAATTTAGACGTAAGGTGTCACTCCCACTTGCAATCATATCTAGTGATATATGTCGAAACCATAGGCTACCCCATGTATAGAAATTATATCATATATTTTTATTTTATGCAAAAATAAAAGAAGTATTTCTACTTCATTAAAGCGATAGCTAAGATAAAGCCAATATTTAGAATACCATAAATAAGGATAGCAATATTAACAAAAGCAGCTCGAGAAGAATATGGATGCTCTTCTTTTTTAGTTCTAACTAATGCTTGTTCTTGTTTGAGATTAAAGGCTAAGTTCATATTTTTAGTATCGCCTAAGTTCCGAGATTTTTCGGAATAAGTGTCTAATTTATGGTCAATTAAAGCTTTTATTTCGGAGCCTTCAGGTAAATTAGCTATGTATTGTTCAGCTTTACCAATAAGCATTTTATTATCTTCAGTTAAAAGATTAAAATTATCTTTAGCATTGAAATACCGTTCCATGCCAACATCTATTTCATGTTTTAAATCAATATCAGTCATCTTTAAGCCTCCCTTTCTTCAGGTTTAATAAAAGAAGAGAAAGCATATTTTTCGATTATTTCAAGAAATTTATATAAACCTTTACAGTCTTTATTTAATTTAATTAGTTGTAAAAATTCTTCAGGGGTAACATTCCAGGCTTCACCAGGAAGAGTACGTAAATCAAAAGTAAGGGTAATACTATCGACGATATTATTATCTTTTTTATAATATAAAACATTATCAACACAACTTAAACCATCTAAATTAGGATAAAATTCTAAGTTTTGACGGAATATAAAGTCGTTAATGTTAATTATTTTACTTTTACTTAAATCAGAGTCATACATAGCTAGGCCTCGACTTTCTTTATTATTTATAATAATTATAACAAATAAAATTTCTAAAAACAATAATAAATAATACTAAACAAATAAAAAAATTTAGTGTATAATATCCTTTGGGGATAAATATGCAAAAAATTGATGAAAAATATGTTAGAGAACTAAGTCAAAAAAAGGGCGAACCAGAATGGATGAGAGATTTTAGATTACAAGCTTTAGACGCATTTAATAATTTTTCAGAACCTAATTTTGGACCAGAATTAAATATTGATTTTGACGCGATAACTTATTATAAAGATAATAATAGTAAAATGACTGACGATTGGGAGAAAGTAACGCCAGATATTAAAGATACTTTCTGTAATTTGGGAGTTATTAAAGCCGAACAAGAATATTTATATGGTGTAACTAATCAATATGAAAGTGAGGTAGTTTACCATAATATTAAAGATAAAGATAGCAAAGTTATTTTTACAAGTACGGATGAAGCTTTAAAAAAAGAGCCAGAGTTATTTAAAAAATATTTTAATAATTTAGTTAAATATAATGAAAATAAATATACGGCCCTTAATAGTGCTTTTTGGAGTGGTGGTTCTTTTATTTATATTCCTAAACATGTTAAATTAGATAGACCTTTACAAAGTTATTTTCGAATTGATACCGAAAATTTAGGACAATTTGAAAGAACTATTATTATTGTGGATGATTATGCGGAGTTAGAATATATAGAGGGATGTACGGCGAAAAGCTATTCTTCGACTTCTTTACATGCAGGAGTTGTCGAAATATACGTGGGGAAACATGCTAAATGTAAATATTCAACAATTCAAAATTGGAGTAAAGATGTCTATAATTTAGTAACGAAAAGAGCTTTAGTTGAGGAAGATGGCGCCATGGAATGGCTGGATGGAAATATTGGCTCGGGAGTAACTATGAAATATCCTTCTTGTATTTTAAAGGGTGCTCGAGCTAGAGGTAATTCTATTAGTATTGCTTATGCAAATGCCGGACAAGTATTAGATGCCGGGGCAAAAATGGTCCATTTAGGAAAAAATACTAAAAGTAATATTATTAGTAAATCAATTTCTTTAAATGGGGGCGTTAGTGTTTATCGAGGTACTACTAAAATTACAAAAGAAGCTATAAATTCTAAAGCAACAGTAAAATGCGATACGATTATTTTAGATAGTAAAAGTAAAAGTGATACTTTCCCTAATAATATAGTTGAAAATTCTTCTTCTATAATAGAACATGAAGCGACTATTTCTAAAGTTAATAAAGAACAATTATTTTATTTAATGAGTAAAGGATTAAGTGAAGATTTAGCTAAAGAATTATTAGTCATGGGCTTTATTAAAGATTTTAAACATGAATTACCACTAGAATATGCGGTAGAACTTAATAGATTATTAAAAAGTTATTAATTATGCAGATTTAATAAAATCTGCTTAGCCAATTTTAACATTTCTGCTAAGCAGAAATAGATAAATTGGTAAGATAATTTAAATAAATTGGTTTTTGACTAAAGGATTTTTACATGATATGCTGCCCTTGGAAAGGAGGTATATTATGAATAATATTACTTTGGTTGGAAGACTAACACAGGAACCTGAGGTTAAAGAGAGTACCGATGGGACTGTAAGAACAGTGATTACGGTGGCAGTTTCCAGAGATTATAAAAATCAAGATGGAACAGTAGATACAGATTTTATAAAATGTGTTTTATGGAATGGAATAGCTAGTGCCACTAAAGATTATTGTCATAAAGGTGATGTAGTAGGAATTAAAGGGAAACTACAAACACGAAGCTATGAAACAGAAGATAACCAAAAGAAACATGTCATGGAAGTTATGGTGGAAAAAATAACATTTATTTCTTCTTGTACTTCAAAAGCCGAATAAATATTTAATAATATTGATATTTTGCAAAATATTATTGGTATTTTTTACCATAGGTGGAAAAATTACAAATAAATGGCAACTAAAGTTATAATCTGTTTATGAACGAGGGTGATGGGATGTTAAACGGTAGTAGACTAAGAGAGGTCAGAAAAAGAAAAGGTTTAACACAAACAGAATTAGGAGATTTAATTGGAGTTGGGAAATCAGCAATATGCTGCTACGAAAAAGAAACTCGAAATCCGACTTTAGAAGCTGTTATTGAAATGATACATGTTTTTGGAGTTAGCGCTGACTATCTTTTAGGGTCTGATTATCTAGTTAAGACTAGCAATAATGATAAAGAAGCACAATATGTTCAAATGACACGTGAAGAAATTATCTTTATTGATGAACTTAAGAAAAATAAAATGGTATATGATATACTTTTACAAGACCCTAAACGTGGGGCAGATTTAATTAAAAAAGAAATTGGCTAAAGTAAGTTTTAGCTAATTTTTTTTAGCATATAATTTTTTAGGTGAATTAATGTGAAAAAATATTATCAATATTTAGGTTTAGCTTTTATAATGGTATTTAGTTTTTATTATACTGAGAAAATAGCAAATATTGTTTTAAATAAAAATCCTTTAATGCAAGAAATAAATAAAGAAAAAGATAATTTTAAAATAGAAAGTGTTAATGCAGAAATACAAGGAGATTATATTATACCGGGTATTAATGGAATTGAGGTAAATGTTAAAGACAGTTTTTATAATATGAAAGAAGCTAATATTTTTAATAAATATTTTTTAGTTTTTGACCAAGTAAAACCAAAAATATCTATTGAAAATAATAAAGATAAAATTATTAGATATGGAAATCGAAGATTAAAAAAAGTAGCAATAATATTTGAAGAAGAAAATAGTTTAAGTAATTATTTTAAAAGTATAGAAGCTAAAGCTAGTTTATTAGTAGATAATAATACTTATAAAAAAAATAGTTATTTTGAGGTTATAAATAATGGTTTAAAAGAATTTAGAAATTTAGAAAATGAACTTAATTTAAATAAAGAAAATAAAAATATATGTGTTATAAATGAATTAAATAAAAATATTTGTAAAAAATTTCATAATTATTTAATAGAACCAGAATTAACTTTAAATAGTTCTAATTATATAGATATAAAAAAGAATTTAAATGATGGAAATATTATTTTAGTTAAAAGTACAGCTAATTTAAGTGATTTAAAATTATTAGTTAAAGAAATTAAATATAAAAATATGGAACTTGTTTATTTAAGTGAAATAATAAAAGAAGAAAATGATAATTATAGTTAATCATTTTCTTTTTTTCTGTTTTCTAAATAGCGCATAAGTATAGTTACAATTAAATTATTTAAGCTTCTATTTTCTTCTAGAGCTATCATATCTAATTCTTTTTTTATTTCTTCATTTGTTCTTAAAGTTATAATTACATTATTCATAGTTTTTTCCTTTCGACGCAATTATACTATCAATTGTATTCATTTTATACTTGCGTTTGTATGCATAATGATATATAATGTAAGCATAAGTTAGAAATTTATAATATAATTGATAAAGAATAGGAAGATAATATGAATAAGAGAATATTTAGTATTATAGTATTAATATTAATTTTAAGTTTAATACTAACTTTAAGTTCTAAAAAAGAACTTAAAAATGTAGAAGAAATAAAAGTAAAAGAAGAAAGTAATAATATAATAGGAATATATATAAAACAAGAAGATAATACATATAAACAAAGTAATACAATTCCAGATGGATATTCAATAATAAGTAGTGAGAGTTACTGTATAGTAGGGGATAATAAAGATGTAAAAACATATGATATGTTTAGTTATGATACAAGTAGTAAAACATTAAGTGTATCGAACTTAACAAGTAAAGATACAAAGTGTTATTTATATTTTGAAAAAGTTACAACCAAGAAAGTAACAACGACAATTGGAGAAATAACTGTAAATTTAGGTGCACCAACATTTACAGGAGCAGCATGCGCGGAAGGAACAAATAATTCTAGTCATACTAGTAGCAATTGTGAAATAACAGACCAAAATGGAATATATGAAGCAACAACAAGTGAGGGAACAACATATTATTATAGAGGAACAGTAGATAATAATTGGGTAAAATTTGGAAATTATTGGTGGAGAATAATTCGAATAAATGAAAATGGAACAATAAGAATGATATATTCCGGAACAAATAACGCAGGAGACCAGCCAGCAGATGCCACGGATAATGACCCAAAAGACCCCAAAAAAATTGGACGATGGGTACCAAAAAATAATTCACAAACAGGAACAAGCACCTATAACACAGACTATCAAGATAATGCTTATGTAGGATTTAAATATGGAACAGTTGGAACAAGTGGTTCAAGTAGTTATACTGAAGCACATACAAACACAAATGATAGTGCAATATTAACGGCATTAAAAGCATGGTATAATGAAGATAAAAGTATGAACAAAAGCTTAATAGATGGAGGAACAGGATTTTGTAATGATAGAGAGTTAGCAACAAGTAATCATGGACAAACAAGTTATAACAATTATGGATATGCAAAAAATGCAACATTTTATGCCGCATACGATAGAACACATGCGACTAATTCTACAAGTTGGGCAGAACATACACCAACATTTGAATGTAAAAATAAAGCAAGAGATTTAATTACACAATCAATTGCCGGAATACCGGTAGGCTTAATAACCGCGGACGAGGTAATATATGCAGGAGGATATGGAGGACAAAGCAACTATGGATATTGGTTATACACAGGTAAATACTACTGGACCATGTCTCCGCTTAACTTTAACGGCAGGTATGCTTATGTGTTCCGTGTGCTTGATGGTGGCGACCTCAACATCGCCGACGTGCACAACACTACTCCTGGTGTGCGTCCAGTAATAAATCTGAAAGCTACTACAAATTTTACAGGTAGTGGTACAATTGGAGACCCATACATACCATCATAGATAATACTTGCCTAAGTTGCTCAAATTCTTATTCATGCTTAGGCAAGATATTTTTATCTTAGATAGGCTTTAATAGTCTATCTTTTTGTATAGTTTAAAGTATGGACTGTTAAGATTTTTTAAAAATGTCAGTTTTTAAAAAAATGGATAAGTAACAAACAAAGATAAACTTTGTAATAAAG
>CANQYU010000044.1 GCA_947628145.1 uncultured Bacilli bacterium
AATATAAAATAAATTTTGTTCAAGCTTTCATGACTATGTGTGCCTTGAACGAAGTGAAAGGAATGGGTGTTATAATGGATATAAAAAATTTATATGAATTAGTTATTTTAGCTCAAGATTTAACTACGGCTAATTTAGAAAGTAAAGGATTTTCTAGTAAAAGTTTAACTAAATTAGTAAATGACGGAAAATTAGAAAGATATAAAAGAGGATATTATATATTTAATGATATTAAGGGATTATATAATTATGGAAATTTATTACTGGAAGAGGGAAATTTAATTAAAGCGAAAATATGTTTTTTAAGATGTTTAGAAATAGATGCTTTAGATATAAAGGTTAATAAAAAATTATTTGATTTAGAATTAAAATTTAAAAACTTTGAAGAAGCTTTTAGTTATTTAGATATAATTTATGATAAAGATTATAAAAATAGAAAATTATATAATACTTATTTATTTTTATTTAGTTTTATATTAGATTTACCAATGGATTATAAAAATATAGTTAATAATTTAACTATAGATGATTTAGATATTAATATAAGTAATAGTTTGTTTAGAGATATAATTATTGAAGATATATATTATCAAAGATTTTCTAAAGCTATAACTAAGATACAAAGTTTACATGATAATAATAAAATATTAGATTTATTATATAGAGTAAGATATGAAGAAAAACAGGAAATAATAAATATTAATGATTTAATAAATAAAGGGAAAATTGAAGAATTAATTTTATTATTAGAACAAAAAAAGATAAAGAATAGCTCTTTTTATAATTATGTTTTAGTTATTGCTAGAGAAATTGTTAATGTTAAAGAAACGAAAATAGTTCCTAAAAAAATAGAAAGACCAATTAAAAATTTAAAAGAAGCTTTATTAGCTCATGATTATGAAAGAGCTTTAACTATTGTAATTAATAATGATAAAAGTAATAATTTAAATTCTAATACTTTATATTTATTATTAAATGTTTTAATTAAAGAAATAAAAAGAGATTATTGGAAAGATATTCTAAATAAAGTTCAAGAAGATGGTTTAGTTATTTTAGGAGAAATGAATAAAGAAGAAATTAAAAGAGCTTTAGAAAGATTTAAAGATATACCTTATATTAGTTTTATGCTTTTAGGAGAGAACGATAATATTTTAGTTTTAAGATATTATAGTGAAAATAAAAAATTTAATTATGAAGATATATTAAATAATTCTTTTGCTGCTTATCATAATTTTCAATATAAAGAATGTATAGAATATTTAAGAATATTAGGGGGAAGAGCTAATGTTTTACCGGCTAATTATGCTAAATTAGGGTTTGCTTATGCAAAAATTAATAATTATGAATTAGCTAAAAAATATTTATTTGTCGCGAATGAATTAAATAAAAAATTTGGAATAAATTGTAGTAATGAAGAATTATTAAAAAGTTTAGAAACTCAAGATGAAGAGTTTGTTCATAAAGCTTTACAAAGAGTAAAAAAACCATTTTAAAAGTCTTAACCAATTAACGATTAAGACTTTCTTTTTTTATTCGTTCAATAGTAGCAATAGCTTCTTTTAATGAATTACCTGTTAATTTATAGTTAGCTCCGACTAATTCAATGTTAGTAAGCTCTAAATCATATAAATTATGAATATTATTTAAGATTTCTTGTAACTCTATATTAGTTAAAATACTAGTTGCTCTTTTAGTTAAAGTACCGATTTTAAGGTTTTCCGTAACACAAATAGCTGGTACATATTTATTATGACCACTTTGCATATTACTTTTTACAAATATTACCTTAACCTCAACATTATTATGCTCAGTATTTTGATAATATAGTTTAACAAAATTAATTATTTCTTCTTCATTATATTTAACAACCATATAATCCCCTTCTTGTAGGTAGTTATTTTAGCATTAAATATTTATTTTGTCAAATTAGGGGTCTCGAAGATTTTTTCCCGAATAGCATTTAATTTAAGAACGGCATTAATTATTTGATTAGGTTCAAGGGTTAAAGCTAGGGCATAACTTGTATCTAACCTCTCCAGGATTAATTCGGCATTATCAATATTATTGGGTTCAATAGCAAGATGGGAGGTTCTAAGTAAATAAAAAATATCATTCATAAATTCTTCCGGATATAAGAAGCGTAATAATATTTTTTCAGCTTCTTTAACTGCAAGTTCAGGATAATAAACATTATTTTTTAGACCTAAATTATGGAGTAATAAAGTTATTTTTACTTTTAGGGAATTACTAGGAGTAGTTTTTAAGGCTCTTAAAGTATTCGCCCATGATTCCTTGGAGAGTAATTTTAATTCGGGGATAAGAGTTAATAATATATTTTTATTTTTATAATATTCATTATTTAATAAAGTTGTTTCTAAAATATTTTTTTCTAACATAGTTTTCGTTCCTTTCAATTAATTTATTATAGCATATATTTATAATTAGTGTTATAATATTTATGCAAGTGGAGGTGGACTCATGAAAACTATAAAGAAAAATTTACCTGATGGAGTTAAAAAACAATTTGGACATGTTAAAGGTGTAAAAGTTAGATTTATAAATAAAAACTTAGATAAAAAGAAAAAAGCTAGTTCTAATAATTAAGAACTAGTTTTTTTAAGCTTATAAGATAATATTAGACCACTTAGAGAACTTATTAAAAAAATTAAATAATCATAATTATAACTATAGTTTATTAAAGATATTATAAAAGAATAAAGAATAATAATTAGGAAAATACTATTTAGAATTATTAAAGCTTTAAAACATTTTTTATGATAAAGAAAATAGTTTAATAACATTAATATTATATAAATAAAATATTCATAAGCAAATGTTAAAAATAATTGAAAAGATGTTTGATAAGCTTCTTTAATAATAGTATTATTATATATACCAGCCGCAAAAGAATTTAAAGTAACATAAGCACTATATATAAAATAGCCTAAAGGAATTAATAGTAATATACTTAAAATAAGCATTCTTAAAATTAAAGTTTTAGTCTTCATTTATTGTTAGTCCCATTTTACCAGCATTAAAAATACTTTCTGGCATAAATTTTAAATTTTTAGAAATAATTGGTTTAAATTCCATATGAGCTAGAATATCTTTTTCAAGATTTATACCGGGGGCTATTTCGATTAATTCTAAGCCACCTTTAGTTAATTTAAATACCGCCCTTTCCGTCACATATAATACATCTATATTATTTTTAAGAGCATTTTTACCACTAAAAGTTATTTGTTCAACTTGATTTACAAATTTATTTTTTGTTCCCTCTTTTAAGATATTTAACTTTTGATTTTTTATATCAATTTCTAAGTCACCAGCCATAAATGTACCCATAAAGACGATTTTTTTAGTACTTTGAGTAATATTAATAAAACCACCCGGACCGGTTATTCTTTTTCCAAAAGCCGAAACATTAACATCACCATTTTGAGAAACTTCAGCTAAACCTAAAATAGCCATATCTAAAAAGCCTCCATTATATAAATCAAAAGTTTCCGCGGTTGAAATTATACTTTCAGGATTAATACTGGCACCAAAAGCAACTCCGCCAATAGGCATACCACCTAAGGGACCACATTCTAAAGATAAAGTAAGGCTATCTAAGAAGCCTTCTTCCGCGGCAACTTTACCGACTATATCCGGCATCCCGACCCCTAAATTAATAACATAACCTTTTTTTAGTTCAAATGCGGCCCGACGACCACAAATTTTTCTTTCATTTAAAGGAGCTTTGGGAATTTCGGTCAAAGGGATTCTTTTTTCGCCAGTTAATTCGGGACGATATTTAGGTAAATTATATTCTCCTAAAGCTTCATTGGGTTTAGCCACAACAACATAATCAACTAATTTATTATGAATTAAAACATCTTTCGCTTTTAAAGTACCAAATTCTTTTATGTCCTCAACTTGGACTATAACAATGCCTCCCGAATTATGGGCGGCAATAGCCATATTATATTGTTCGCCAATAACGGCTTCATGTTCAAAACTAATATTGCCTTTAGTATCGGCATAAGTTGCCTTTAATAAAGCAACATTAATGGGAAAAGTTTTATAAAATAAATAATCTTTATTTTTTATTTTCATTATTTCCACGATAGGTTCTTCTTTTTGAGCTAATTCATTGGCACAACAACCATTAATTCTTGGGTCGGCAAAAGTATCTAAACCAATATGAGTAATAATTCCAGGTTCATGGCCAGCTTGGGCTCTTAAAAGATGGTTTAAAACTCCTAAAGGAACAGCAAATGCCGGAAATTTATTTTCGCCAATAGCATTTCCAAAAACTTTACCCATGCCTAAATGAGCACAAATGGCTTTACCAACTAAACCATCGGCACTTAACATATTCATACCAACAGGTTCTGTGGTTAAATTACCAGGAGAAATACCGGTAACGACTGTTATGCTTCTAGGGGTTTGTTTTTCTTGATAAGAATTCATGAGAGCCGCGATTAAAGCTTCGGGGGAGCCAGAACCACCACTCCCGGAAATAGCAATAGTATCGTAATTTTTAATATAATTTGTAATTTCTTGGGCTTCTATTATTTTCATTATGACCTCCAATTATATTATAACAAGAAAAAAGATAGTTTGCACTATCTTTAAGCTTTCTTCTTGAATATTGTTGCATCTAGTATCATTTTTATTAATATACTTAGAATAACTGTTATAATTACGGTTGGAATAAAAATGAGCCAGAATGAGTAAATAGTCTCAGCAGTATTTGGTCCTAATACTCTTAACATAAAGATACCGATTGGATAATGAAGCATATAAATATATAATGATATACTACCTAAATAGTTAAATAATTTATTGGTATATTTATTATTTAATAAAGCAGTTAAATAATCTTTATTTAATAAAGTTAAACCAATAACTAAGATACATAATAGGGATACTGTCCAACGGTCTAAATCAAACCAAGTTGTTGGGTAAATAGTGTACCATAATAATAATATAGCACAAATAGCATTTAAAACGGTTAAAGCAATACGGCCGGTTTTACTAAATTCTTTCTTTTGTAAGTAAGAAATTAAGTAGTATAGTAACATTCCGCCTAACATACCTAGCATAACAAATAGTAAGCCATTATTAAAACCAATGAAAGCAGTACTACTAGTCGCGGCACCACCCATGCCATTTGTTGAAGCAGTTTGTAAACCTAAAGTTGACCAGGCAGTTTGAGCAGCACGAGTGTTAGTAAATGCCCACCAGCCACTTAGGAAGACAAAAATGAATGGAGCAATTAAGCCACGCATTGTATCTTCGTTTTTGCTTAAACCATAATATAGGAAATATCCAACTATTATAATGGCAGATATAAACCATAATGGGCCATTTAAGTTAAAGAATTCGCCACCAACACTACGTAAACCTACCGCATGGAAACCTAGGAATTCCCAAATACTATTAATTGTCATAGAACAAATTTGTTGGAATGTGTAATCAGGATAATAGAATTTAGTACTGATTAGAACACCTAGGATATAACCAATAATTAATACTGGTATTAAACCTTTAATTCTTGACCAAGTATATTCCCATGCTTTTGATGAGGCACTCCTTTGTTGGTATTCTTTGTCTTCATTTTTTCTTTTAAAATGAGACGCTAGGAAATAACCAGCAGTTAAAGTGAATATTAATAATACCTCACTTGAACCAAAGAACCAATTTGTAGTTTCCATCCAAAAGCCATTTGTACCATCACAGCTACGGGCAATAATCCATCCAACATGAAAACCAATAATAGCAATAGCAATTAAAAAACGCCATAGCTCAATAGCAACATTTCTCTTTGCAGTAACTTTTTCCACTTTTTTTCTCATCTATTCAACTCCTCCTCTATTATAAATTATAATAGAATTTATTTTCATAGTCAATTGACAATATACAAAAAAGTAAAAAAATAAAACACCACAAAGTGGCGTTTTTCAGCTCAATGGACTGAGGAACACCATAAAAGGTGCCTCTTTTTCTTTGTCCTATATATATTATACACTAAATATATTAATAAATGCAAGTATAATTAAAAAGTAGAGTTTTCACTCTACATTAAAATAAAAATATCTTGCCTAAGTATGAATAAGAATTTGAGCAACTTAGGCAAGCATTAATCTATGATGGTATGTATGGGTCACCAATTGTACCACTCCCTGAAAAATTTGTAGTAGCTTTCAGATTTATTACTGGACGCACACCCCAAGTGAGGTTCACGCTGTAGTTGTTGAGGTAGCCATTGCCAGCCACAAGGAACACGCCAGCATAACCGTTAGTGTACAAGTAAGACGGAGACATGGTCCAGTAGTAGTTACCTGTGTATAACCAATAACCATAATTGTTCTGTCCTGCAAAGCCTCCTGCATATATTACCTCATCACTTGTTATGAGTCCTACTGGTACATCTAAAGCTCCATTTCCA
>CANQYU010000045.1 GCA_947628145.1 uncultured Bacilli bacterium
GATCAGCTTATTTTAATGTCTTCATTGACAAGACACTTTTTTGCGTGTCAAAATTTAATTATTTTTTTTCAACCTTTTCCACCTCGAATAAATATTTAGTCTATAAAAGAATACTACAAATATGTATTTTTGTCAAATACTTTTAAGCGCATCATAGCCCCGACCGGGATTTTTTGGGGGACATCTAAATACACTTTCATTCTTGGATGTCTCGCAACATCTATTTCTTCTAGAGCTTCATTATATATTTTATTTATTTTATATTTTAAAGGTTCAAAGTTTGGTCCAAAAAATTCGACCTCATCACCTATTTTAAAATAATTACGTTCTTCAATTAGAACTTTATTAGAGATACTTTCTAAGACAATTCCTAAAAAATCTTGATTAGATACCTCTTCCCTCCCTAAATAATATTGTTCTTTTTCTGTAGGAAATTTATCATAAAATTGAGGAGTACTTTCCCGATTAGCACAACGATTAATGATATCGTTAGAATATAATATGTCACTTTCTGTGATTGTAGAACTAAGCATTTTATTAATTAATTTTCGATATTCATAAATTACCGTGGCAATATAATAGACAGAACGCATTCTTCCCTCAACTTTAAAAGAATTTATGCCTATATTAACCATATCTTCTAAATACTTAGCCATATTTAAATCTTTAGGAGTCATACTAAATATTTCTTTTTCGTCATTAATTTTAAAAGTCCAACGACAGATTTGCGCACAACCTCCCCGATTAGAATCTCTATTTGTTGTCGCATTAGATAAAACACATTTACCACTAAAACTGGTACACATAGCGCCTTGAATAAAGGCTTCTAAATCTAAATTTGTTTTTTCTTTAATTATTTTAATATCTTCGCGAGTTGCTTCCCGGGCTAAGACGATTCGTTTAGCACCTAATTTCTTATAAAACAAAGCGGCTTCATAGTTTAAAGTACTGGCTTGAGTAGAAATATGGATTTCTAAATTAATATTATTTTTTCTAATTGCATTTACTACAGCTATATCACTGACAATGACAGCATCTATACCTATACTTTCTAATTCTTTTAAATAAGGAACTAAACCAGCAATTTCTTGATTATGTAATACAATATTTACGGTAACATAAATCTTTTTATTTAACTTATGGGCAAATTCGGTGGCTTCCTTTAATTCGGGCATACTGAAATTAATGGCATTAGCTCTTAAACTATAATTATAACCACCAACATATACTGCGTCGGCGCCATATAAATAAGCAATTTTTAATCTTTCTAAATTGCCCGCGGGTGCTAGTAATTCGAGCATTATTGTTCCTCCTTAATTTTAACAATAGTATTTTTAGTACTTAAATACTTATAAGGATATTTTTCTTCTAAATTAGTTTTACTTTTTAATATGGTTATTACCTCTTCATTAGTTAAAAATACCGTATTAATTAAATTATATAAAACATTATTAGCATTACGAAGAGATAAAGCATTAAATGGTTTAGAGGTATAAATAACTGTTCCATAAGGATTTTCAATTATTTTAAATTTTTGTTTAGTAATTTCTTCTTCTAAAGTAGCTAGAGGTTCTACTTTTAAATTAAAATGGTTATTATAATTAGTAATTAAAGTTCTTCTAGAATACATAATATTGACATGGCCAAAGGTATATAAAACTAAAGGTTTAATTGCTTTGGCGAGAATTTCGGTAATTTCATTAAGAGTGATATCGGGACTTACCACCACACTATCAACGTATTCTAAAAAGACGTTAATACTTTCATAATTACAATTTAAATGGTTTAAAAATAATATTTTAGTTAAATTATTAGGTATGGTTATTAAAACATTTAATACTCCTAAATCATCAAAAACAATGCCTTTAATGTTGGGAGGTAAAGTAGGTAAAAAAACTTTAAATTCCTCAATGGCTTTATTCGACATAATGCGATTTATAAAAATAAAAGCTTCTTCTTTAATTTCGTCTAAAGTAAAAGTTTTAGGGAATCCGACAGTGAAATCCTTAATTGGAAAAAGGAAAGTAATATTACTTTCTTTTTTTAAACTAGCAACTAATTCTAAGTTTTCGACCAGTAAAAGAGTTTTATTTTTTGTCATCTTTTTTAACACTCACTGATAAGCCATCACCAACATCATAGAATTTAGTATCAAATTCTTTATTTTCTTTTAAGAAGGTAATGTATTCTTCAATTTTACTTACTAAACTACGTAAATTTTTAGATTCTATTTCTTCTGATTTACCAGTATAACCATGGAATTTTAAATTATCAGTTATAATAATTCCTCCGGGTTTTAAGAAATATTTAAATTTTTCAAAAAACTTTGTATTTTGAGCTTTAGCTGCATCTATAAAGAGCATATCATAAGTTACATTACTTAAATTTACTTCTAAAGCATCTTGGAAAACAACATTTATTTTTTGTTCAAAATGACATTTCTTAACATTTTTTAAACATTCCATATAACGAGTTTCGTCACGTTCAATAGTTGTAACAGTCACATCTGGGGCAACACTAGCCATTAATATACTGGAATAGCCAATCGCACTCCCGATTTCAAGAATATTTTTAATGTTATTAGTTTTTATAAATTTCATAATAAAAGCAATAGAATCTTTTTCAATAATGGGAACATTATGTTCCACGGCATAGTTTTCCATATCTAAAATTAATTGTTTCATTTATATCACTTTCCTATTTATATTCATACCATAAACCACTAGCTTTAAGTTCATTTACTTTAGCATTATGCTCAGCATTGGTCTTGGTAAAATATGTTTTTTTATTTATATCCGATACAAAGAAGAGATAATCATGGTTACTAGGATTTATGGCTGCTTCAAGGGAATTAAGACTAGGACTACAAATAGGCCCTACAGGTAATTTACCACGATTACAACCATTACGGGTATTATAACCATTATTACAATTTTTTAAATCGGAATTAGTTAAATTTTGTGAAAAATCTTTATTAACAGCATAGTAAGTAGTTACATCACTACCTAACTCTTCACCTATTTTTAGACGATTATAAAATACTCCGGCAACACCAGCTCTGTCATCAGAAGAAGCTCCTTCTAATTCTACAATACTGGCCATAGTTAAAATTTCATGAACACTATGAGAAGAATTTTCAATATTTGACTCATATTTTTGTAATGCGGAAGCCATTCCATCTAACATTTTAGTAACAATATCATTAATACTGCTATCTTTATAAATTTCATAAGTACTAGCATATAGATAGCCTTCTAAAGGATAATAGATATTTTCATTTAAAATGGCGTCGGTTAAAAACCAATACTTATTAATTAATGTTTCTAAATATTCGCGATTACTTAAAAGAGTTAACACTTCTTCTTGAGTAGTATTAGTGGCTTTGGCTATTTGGGAAGCATACTCAACTAATCTTTTACCTTCTATAAAGGTAATATTATAAGTATTTTTAATTTCGATTATTTCTCCTTTATTTATTTTAGTAAGTATTTTTTTGATTCCCATATCGGGACTTAATTCATAAGAACCGGCTTGTAAATTAATATTTTTATTTAAAATAATATAAATATAACCTGAGAATTTACTTTTGATTAAATTTTGGGCTTTTAATTCACTTATAATATCAAGTTTATTAGTGCCTTGTTTTAAAACAAATTCAACACTTTTAGTACTTGAAGAAACTGGTCCTAAACCATAAAAATATAAACCAATTAATAAGCCAACTATAATAATTATGCCCCCGATAATAAAAATAACTGCTTTCTTCATTTATATACCTCTTTTATTCAGCAATTTTATCTTCAATTTGAGCTAGTAAATTTTCAATTAAAGACCATTCTTTTTCGGTTTTAATATCATTTAATTCTAATCGATTGCCATCTTTTTCATAAGTGGCCGCATAAGTAATAATACTACCATCTTCGTCTTTAGCATGATTAGTAAAAACTATATAACTTTTTTTAGTCTCGTCAGAATCAAATGTAAATAATATTTCATATTCAGTCGTGGTGCCATCCCCTGCAGTAATCGTAAAAGTTTTTTCTTTTTCGTTATGCATTTTTATTTTCCTCTCTTTTAATAAAAGTTTCTAAAATTATTTGAGCAGATACACCGTCAATAACTTTTTTACGTTTTTGTCTACTTAAAGATGCATCAAGTAAAATATTTTCAGCTTCAACTGTACTTAATCTTTCGTCAATTAAAAAAACAGGAATAGAAATTTTGGCTTCTAAAAGTTTCTTAAATTCTAAGCTTCTATTACTAGCAAAGCCTTCAGTATTATTCATATTTTTAGGTAAGCCTAAAACTATTTTTTCAATTTCATAAGAATTTATAATTTTTAATAGTTCATTTAGGGCAGTTTCATAATCATTACTTTTAAAGCGAATAACTTTAAGAACATGACATATAGTTTTTGTTTTATCAGTAATAGCTACCCCTAAAGTCTTAGTGCCTAAATCAAGACCTAAATAACGCATATAAAATTCCTTTCATAAGTACAGACAATATTCTAACAAATTTTTCGATAAATTACAAGCTTTCTAGCCTTTTATGGCAAAAAAAATAATCATTAAAGATTATTTATAAAATTTCGTACAATTTCCGCGCCATGTAACAATAGTAGCGTTATTTTCTAATTTATAGTTATAACAAATAGTATTATCTTCATTACAAGTAGCTACTTCTTCTGTACAATGACTCTTTAGTTCATTATAGTTACGAATAGGAATAACAACACAATAAATTAATAATTCAATAAAAACTAATGAGCCTAAAATTAATAAAAAGGTTTTTAAACTAATTTCTTTATTCATAATACTCTCCTATAATATGGGGGTTATAAATTTTACTAAGATAAAATATAGTAAAATTAATACGGCAGCCCCAATAAATATTGCTTCATATAATTTTAAAGTTTTTTCATTCTTTTTATTTTTCATATTATTACCTCTAGTATATTGTAGCATATTTTTAGAAAGAAAAAAAGAGATAATTATATGGGAAATTAATGTTTTTTTAAACTGGTTTTTTCTTCGTAACAAACATGCCGGCTAGTTTATATTTTTCTTTATTTTTAATATATAAATAAGCAAAAATACTATAAGTAAAAGCTCCTACAAAATTAACTATTAAATCAAGCATAGTATCATGTAAGCCAATATCTAAGTAGCCATCTAATTTATAAAGCTCCGTCCCCTCTTTATTATATAAAATAGAATAACTGATATCATTAATTGCTACGACATTATTTTCTTTTTTGGGATTTAAATCGACACTTTTAATGGCATTAACATACTCATCTTTTTGCATATCAGTACCTAAAAGGCAATCAACACTATATTCGTATATTTCCCAAACAACACCCGTGGTCATTGAAAAACAAAATGCCACTAAAGTAACAAAAAAGGGCGATAAATTAATACTATCATCCGCGGCATTTAATAAATAAACTAATGAAAAGCCAAGGCTAGCACATAAAAAACCATTAAGAGTATGAAGCATAATATCCCAATAAGGAACAGTGCAAAAGAAATTATCAATTTCACCTAAAATTTCAGAAGAATATATAAATAAGTAAATCGTAACTTTAACAGCAGGCGGTATATCAATTTTAAATTTCTTTTCGGCAATTATAGGTAATAAAAGTAAAACTAAAGAAATAACACATAAAATACCATTAATAATATTTCCCCTTATAATTTCTCGAATCATACAGAAAATGATTAAAATTCGTAAAACAAAATAAACAGCTATTTCAAATTTATTTTTGCCTTTAAATTGTTTAAGCTTCTTTTTCATAGTACCACCTCAAAACACTTATTAATATTATAATATTTATTTTTAAAAAAGAAAAGGAGAAAAATTATTTTAAAAAAAATTGGCTTATTTAAATTTTAATATGATTTTGTTTTCTTGATTTTTATTGTATATAAAAAAGGCCAAGATTACTAAAAATCTTAGTCTAATTGTAATTAATATAATAATTTTTATGAATTTTTAATTTTTGTAAAATCTTTATTGGGAACTATTTATTCTCATGCTCACGAATAGCAGCTTGTACCACTATCTCATTTAGGATGAATAAGATTAAACTTATAAAATATTATTTTTAAAATGACTTATTTGCAATTTATTTTATTTCTTTTAACATTTTTTCTTTTAGTTTGTCTATATCTGTAAAAAATAAATTTGTGCCTCTTTTTTTTAACCCTATCATATTTTTAAATAAACTTTTAATTTCATTTTGTAAATCTGTTGGAACTCTTAGTGGTACTCCATCAACAGTATGAACATGGTC
>CANQYU010000046.1 GCA_947628145.1 uncultured Bacilli bacterium
CATTAATAACTCCTCTTTTTACTACCCCTTTAGCACTTTTAGGGTCTTCTAGTTGCTCACATATAGCTACTTTATAACCTTTATTGATTAATTTTTCAATATAAGGTTTAACAGCATGATAAGGAACACCGCACATAGGAATGCGTTCATCTAAGCCAGCATTTTTACTGGTTAAAGTAAGTTCTAGTTCTCGAGAACACAATATCCCATCTTCAAAGAATAGTTCATAAAAGTCTCCTAAACGATAAAACAATAATTCATCAGGATAGTTATCTTTAATTTCCATATATTGTTTCATACCAGGACTTAAGCGTTCTCTATCTACTTCATTTCTTTTCATACTGCATCACTACCTAGTATTATAGCAAAAATAAGTAAAAAATGGGAGACATTTTTCTCCCATTAATTATTTTCTTTTTTCATATAATATTTTAACAATATATAGCTTATTAAACATTGAATAGACATAGTGATTAGATAAGCCCAGGAAGCGCCATATAAAGCATAGTTTTTAATTAATAAAATAGATACAGTTAGAGATACAATAGCACTTACTAAATAAACATATAATTGTTCTTTATTTCTTTTTATTATGGTTAATAAATTGGAAATAATCGAAGCTAACCCAAAGAATATAGCACCAACAATAATAATTAAGAAAGAAGTTTTATAGCTGCCAAGGTTTATATCATAGATAATATTTAAAACTGGTATTCCTAAGAAATATGCTACTAGTAGGATTAGTAATCCCAAGAATAAAAATACAATATTTATTTTATTAATATAATTATTAAATTTATTTAAAGTTTTTTCATTATACAATTTTGATAAGTCATTTACAAATGGTGCTAAAATATATTGACCACATAAACTTAACATAGTAGCAGGCATTACAATAATTGCAAAAATAGTTTGAAAACTTTCATCTAAAAAATACTCAATAACATACTTTTGACAATTACATAAAAATATATTTAAAAAGGTAAAGATAAAAATCGGGAATGTTTCTTTTAGTAATTTAGGTACTTTAGAAGTGGTAATTTTATATTTAATATTATATAAAGAATAAAATTTCTTAATATCAATAAATAATATAATAACATTAACAAGTATTAATAAAATTGTAGATAAAATTAAATTTTTAGTTATAATATCGGTTATTAGAAAAGCCCCTACTCCTAAGAACGCTTTAAAAAAGAAAGACATGCCAACATAAGCTAAATCATCTTTTTTTTGGATAAAGCCATAATAACAGTCACTTATAGCGTCGCTTATTTTAAATAATGTTAATAAAATAATTAGAATAAATTTTAAAGTATCAAAACCATTTATAAAACAGAATAATATTGTTAATATTATGGTTATAAAAGAAGTGAAAAATCTGGTCGTAAGATATTCATTTATGGAATAATTATTATTAGTATCAGCAACTTCGTAAACACGATTATAATATACAGCGATGACATAAAGCAAGCAAGCTAGTGAAAAAGCATAGGTAAAAATACCAGCGGGATTTATGCCATTTACTCTTTTAACAATTATTAAAAGGAATAGAGAAATAAAGGAATTTGCAGTTATACCAATAGTATTCCATATAATATTTTTTTTCTTTAACTTCATTTTTAATCTCCTTTAATTTTTAATAGTTTTTAGAATTTTATTAAATAGTACTTTTAAATAAACTCCAAAGTAATATAAAAAATGAATTCTAAAATAATTTAGATATTTTTTATGAACAATTTTTTTAGCTTTACTATATTCACTCAAATTAAAACTTAAAATACCCCAAGCAAAGATGGGAAATATAAATTTACCATATAATTTTTTTAAATTCAACTCATAATTATAAAAAGTATCTATTCTATTTAAAATTTCTAAATGGTCATAAGCGATACTCGTAACTTTTTTAGTAGAATTATAATTAGTATTATTACCAGATGTTATAGTCCGATATACTGCCCCATCTTTATTTAATAGTCTAATTAAACCTTCTCCATTATAATTTAGAGTATAAATACATTGAATGATATCGCAAATCATTCTATCTCCAGTAAATAATTCTTTTAATTTTTTATTATTTTTTTCTTCTTTATAAATATTTTTATACATTGTTTCAACACAAGAAAAGAATTTAAGATTTAAAAAATCATTTAAATTGGTATCACAATCTTTTTTTACCCATTCAGGTGAATGTGTAATTATTTTCCCTTTTTTATTTACTTCACAACGTAAATCGCTAACACCAATATACTGAGGATTATTCTTTAAAAAGTGGTACTCAGTTTTTATTTTATCTTTCCAAATCCAATAATCATCGCCTTCTAAAACAATAAAGTATTCTCCCTTAGAATTTATTATGGCATTCCATGTATTATAAGTATTACCATGGTTTTCCTTACTAAATAGATATTGTTTATGTTTTATTTTTTTATCATATTCTTTAATAATATTCGTGGTATTATCGGTAGAAGCATCATCAGCAAAAATTATTTCATATTCAAAATCAGCGTTTTGCATTAAAATACTATCTATGGCTTCTTTAATATATTTTTCTTGATTATAACTTACTAGGATTATACTTAAATCAATTTTGGACATGGTGCTTAAACCTCCAATTCTTTTTCGATTATAGCATAAAAACTAGCAGATGACAAATAACTAAATGTTCTTATAACGTTATTTGCTATAGTAAATAAATTATGGTAAAATTATAGTAATAAATATTCTAATAAGTTAAGGAGAAAATACAAATGAAGATAAGTATTATAACTGTTTGCTATAATTCAGAAAAAACTATTAAAGATACTATTGAATCAGTATTAAAACAAACATATAAGGATTATGAGTATTTAATTATAGATGGAATGTCAAAAGATAATACCTTAAATATTGTGAAAAGCTATGTAAAAAAATTTGCTGGAAAACTAAGAATTATAAGTGAAAAAGATAAGGGATTATATGACGCTATGAATAAAGGGATAAAGATGGCTTCTGGAGATATTATAGGTATAATTAACTCAGATGATGTTTTAGCAAATAAAAATGTTTTTACTAAAATTGTTGATACTTTTAAAAAAGAAAAATATGATGCCGTATATGGAGATTTAGTATTTGTAGATAAGGAAACAATGATGAAACCAACGAGAAATTTTATTGCTCATAAACCATCTCGTCGTTTGGGATGGCATCCACCTCACCCTACTTTGTACGTAAAAAGAAGTATTTATAATAAAATAGGTACTTTTAATATTGATTATAAAATAGCAGCAGATTTAGATTTTATGTTAAGACTAATTAATCATGATTACAACTTAGGATATATTCCAGAGTATTTAGTAAAAATGCGGGATGGTGGGATAAGTACTAATGGATTAAAAGGATATATAAATAGTTTAAAAGAATCTAGTTTAGTTCTAAAAAATAACAAGATAAAATTACCATATCTTACTAGTTTATATAGAGTTATAAAAACCATAAATCAAGGATTATCGGCGAAAATAAATAAAAAGAATATTCAAAAGAAATTAAATAACGAGGAGATGAACAAATGAAAATAGGTATTGATTTAACTTGGTTAAAACCTAAAAAATCTGGTGGTGTAGAATCTTATATTCGCAATTTGTTAGATGGATTTTTAGAATTAGATGATAAAAATACTTACATATTATTTGTAGCTCAAGATAATAAAGATTCGTTAAATAGTTATGCTAATGATAAAAGAATTAAAATAGTAGAATGTAATACTTATGCTAATAAAGTAAAAAGCCATCTGATATGGCAAAACATTCATGAATATAAAATGTTTAAAAGAGAAAATGTCGATTTGGTTTTCTTCCCCGTATATGAAATGCCATTATATAAATGTAGGAAATTAAAAACAGTGGTTACTATTCATGATATTCAAGCTATGCATTATCCCGAATATTTTTCTAAATTAGAAAACATTTGGTTTAAAATGGGCTGGAAAGCTTGTTTAAAGAATGCGAATATGGTTGTGACGATAAGTGATTTTACTAAAGATGATATTAAGAAATATTTTAAAAACACTAATAATTTAGTTAGAATATATAATCCGATTGTTTTAAATAATGATACCAAGGGAGATTTTAAAAAATTAGCAAAACAATATGCCATTAAAAAAGATGAATATTACTATACAATCTGTTCCTTATATAAACATAAGAACTTAATTACTTTAATAAAGATTATGGAACAAATTAAAGATATGGATACTACCCTACCTAAAAAATTAGTTATTTCAGGAGTTGGGGGACCACAAAAACAAGAATTAATAAACTTAATTAATGAGAAAAAACTAAATGATAATATTATCTTAACAAGTTTTGTGTCTAATGAAGAAAGAAATGTTTTAATAGAAAATGCTAATATCTTTTTATTCCCTAGTATATTTGAGGGATTTGGTATGCCACCGGTGGAAGCGATGATGTTAGGAACAAGAGTTATTACCACTAAGTGTACTTCTTTATACGAAGTAACTGATGGAAAATGTAGTTATGTTGATAATCCAACTAATGTTTCTGAGTGGATTTCCAAGATAAAGGAAGTACAAGCTATTACTCCTAAAGCTTTTAAATTCCCCCAATATGATAAGAAACTTATTGCTAAAGAATATTTAAACTTATTTTATAAAATAGCAAAAAAATAAAAAACAATCATGTTTTTTACTTTTTTTTATCTTGTTTAGCTTTTACTAAAGTAAGATTTTGTTCTAATTCCACTATTCTTTCTTGCATTTCACTAATTTTTTTACTGTTGCGGAAATTAATAAATAATAAAAATAGAATACAAAAAACAAATAATAGTGATGGTGGATAGGAAATATTTAACCAACCTGCTATAGTATCTATAGAATAAGGGAAGATAGCTAGTATTAACATAAGTAATGCTGCCATCATCCAGTAAAAACTTTCTTTAATGGAAAACTTTTTACTTCTTACTTCTAAGAAGATATATAAACTAATAATAACTGTTAATACAATAAAAATTCCATTTTTCATATTACTTTACTCTCTTTCTACCAATATTTTGAATAACTATGAAACAGACAGTATAAAACATATTAACCATGTATTTAATTGGTTTAATAATGCCGCCATGCATACTTTCACCGCTTTCTCTAAGACGCATTTTTACAGGTTCTTCTTCAATTTTATATCCTTTATATAGCATTTCTACTACTAAATTAGCATCAGGAAATTCAGGATAAGCGCCCATTTTAGCGTATTCATTTATAACTTTTTTATTTATACATTGGAATCCAGATAAAGGGTCAGCTATTTTTTTATGACAGAATATTCTAATCATTATTTCAAATATTTTAGTTCCTATTCTTCTAAATAATGGACAAGGATAACCAGTATCTTTTAAGTATCTTGATCCGATAACAATATCAGAGTTAGTTCTTAGCATATGTTCATAAAGCTTTTTCGCTTCACCCGCGATATGTTGCCCATCAGCATCCATTTGAATAACATAATCATAATCATTTTCTTTAGCATATTTAATACCAGTTTGAATACTCATAGCATATTTCATATTATAAATATTAGTTATATAGTTAATATTACTAGCCTTTAATACTTCTTCGGTATTATCTTTAGAACAGTCATTTATTACTAAAATATCAGCAAAATTAATGTCTTTTTTTATTTCATCAATTACTTTTTTGATATTTTCGGCTTCATTATAAGCGGGAATAATTACTAATACTTTTTCTTTTTTCATACTTACCTCTTATTTTTCTTAAACATTTCTTTGACTTAATATATATGTCTTTGTACTATAAATTTCTGTAAATTTATAACTTTGATACATTTCCTTTTCATTAAATGAATAAATAATATAATTGATACTTTCATTCGATTCAATATTATTAATATCTAATATTTCATCATAAAAATTATTTAATTCTTTATGGTCTCCTAAAGGATTAGTTCTGGTAATACTATAAATCCAAAGTTTTTCCATAACATCACCAACAAAATAATAATTATTATTATGAAGTTCTTTAGAATATTTATTATAAATAGTTGTTATATCTTTTAATTCTTCTTT
>CANQYU010000047.1 GCA_947628145.1 uncultured Bacilli bacterium
CCTTTATGAGCATCTGGATATTTACTTGTTGTTCCATTTTGATTATAATATCCTACATATGTATTATCATTATATGTAGCATTATATGCTATATTTGTGCTTCCATTTATTTGCGTATTTTCTCCTGTTGTGTCGGTACAATTTGCACTACCACATTGATAGATTAATCTTAATGTTCCATCACCATTTATCCTTATTATTCTCCATCTTTTATTAGCGAATGTTACCCAGTTATCTTGAACATTTCCACGGAATACATAACTTGTTCCATAGTTATCTTCGGTTGTGTATAATTTTCCTGTTGAGCTTGTTGTATCTGTTGAACTTATTGTTGGCATTGGCGATGTTGTATATTGTTTTTTTGCTTGAGCTTCCAATTTAGCTACCATTTGTTCTGATGGTGTTTTAGCTTTCTCAAAATCTAAATAACACTTTGTTCCTTTTGTGGTATATGGTGTTATGTTTAATATTCCATTTTCATATGTTAATTCTATTGTATCACTTGGTGTATCGGTGTCTCCTACTTTTTCGGTACAGTAGCTGGTATCTTTTAATGCATATCCATCTCCAGGCATAATATCACTTGGAGCCCCATCTATTGTTATATTTACTATTTCTAAATCGACTAAGCTATAACTTATACTCCCTTTAGCTAATTCTATACTTTCAGTATTTCTGTAATTTGCTCTAGTTATAGCTAGCACAATTGTAATAGTAATGGCTATTATTCCAATTAAACTCAAGGCTATTTTTTTAGAATAACCTCTACTTAAAATTTTAAAATTCATTCTTATTCTCCTTATTCTTTTTTAGATTATAATATTATTTGTTAAATATTTCATTATCTTCGACAAAAGCTATCATAATCTATTATATATTTATCATTTATAATTCTAATATACAATATAATTAAAATTTTTTCAAGATAAAGTTAAAAATATCAATAATTTTTATATAGTCATGTAAAAGTAACTAAAAACATATATTTAAATGGTGATACTATGGAATTAAAACGAGGTGATTTAGTTACTAGAATTAGTTATGAACATGATACTATTTTTAAAATAACTAATATAAAAAATAATATATATTATTTAAAAGGTGTTGAAGTTCGTTTATTTGCCGATGCTCCTTTAGAAGATTTAATTAAATATATCCCGGAAGAAAAAATCGAAATACCCGAAGAACCCCTTTTAGAAACTAAACCCTTAAATCGAACAGAATATTTTTATTTACCCGCTAAAATATTACATATTGATGGTGATAAAGATTATTTAACTAAATGTTTAAATTATTATAAAAAACAAGGTATATATGCTGTCGGTAAAAAAGTAAGTGAAGAGCATATTTATGAAAATATTTTACCTATGCTAGAAGAATATAAACCAGATATAGTAATTATTACTGGCCATGATGCTTATTATCCTAAAAAAGGCGATATTAATAACTTAAAAAATTATCGTAATACCATGAATTTTGTTAAAGCGGTTAAAGTCGCACGTAAATACGAAAAATCTCATGAAAAATTAGTTATTATCGCGGGCGCATGTCAATCTAATTATGAAGAATTAATTAAAGCGGGCGCTAATTTTGCTTCTTCTCCCAAAAGAGTGAATATTCATGCTTTAGACCCTGCCATTATCGCTAGTGAACTTGCTTTAACCGAAAGAAATAAAGAAATAAACTTAATTGAATTATTAGATAAAACTAAATATGGTACAGAAGGCATGGGTGGTATTAAATGTAATGGTTTAATGTATGTGGGTTATCCTAGATAGGAGGAATTTTGAATTTAAATTTAATACGTGAAGAAATTACTAATCATTTAAATAAAAGGGTTTATATTAAAGTATTTGGTATGCGCAATAAAATGAGTGAATATTATGGTACAATTACAGCCATATATCCCAATATTTTTACTATCACGACCAAAGATAGTGAAAAAAGTTTTAATTATCGCGATATTATCACGGGTGATATTGCAATAAAATATGATTAAACCCTTGCTATTTCTTAAAATTTGCTATAAAATATAATTAAGTTGAAGAACTTTAGAAGGGAAAAGAATATTATGCAAATTACATCAGTAAGCGTACGCAAAATTGAAAAAGATGGTTCAAGAATGAAAGGAATAGCTTCAGTTTTAATTGACGACTCCTTTGCCATTCATGACATCCGTATAATCGAAGGAGACAATGGCTTATTTATAGCTATGCCTAGTAGAAAAACTGCTACTGGTGGATATAGAGATATAGCTCACCCCATAAATCCAGATGTACGTAAAATGTTTGAAGATGCTATTCTAAAAGAATACGAAAAAGCAGAATAAAACTTGGGTTAAACCAAGTTTTTTTAATTTTTTTCTAATAACCAATCAATAATATTTTTATGAATAATTCCCTCTTGTGATAAATTAAATTTATCCATAGATAATACATATTTAGGATAATTATCTAAAACATTTTTATAAACTCCAAATTCTCTTTCTTTAATTTCTTCATTATCGCCGATTTGATAACATACTTGATAATATTCTTTTTGAGCTCCTTTTAACGCAATAAAATCAATTTCTCCCTCTTGCAAAGTTCCAATTTTAACTGTATATCCTCTATATATTAATTCATTATAAACAACATTTTCTATATAAGCACCTAATTGTTCTTTTTTAGAAATATTCATTATTCTTCCTAAACCTAAATCCGTTAAATAATATTTATATTTTCCATTTAAAATTCTTTTTCCTCTAACATCATATCTATCTACCTTGGATATTAAAAAACCTTTACACATATATTCCAAATAATTATATATTGTTTCTTTAGAAATTAATCTATTATCATTATTTTTAAAATATGCAACTAAATTATCCGCCGAAAAAGACTGAGATGGAGTTGTTATTATATATTCTCCAATTCTATTAAATAAATCTATATCACTTATTTTAAATCTTTTAATAATATCTTTCATGACAATAGAATCATATAAATCCGAAAGATAAGTAATAATTTGTTTTTCTTCTTCAAATCTAAACCGTTGAGGCATTCCACCCCATTTTAAATAATCCAAAAACATTTCTTCATAATTAGTAGTTTGTTTTAATAAACAAACCTCTTCAAAAGAAAATGGCTGCATTCTAAAACTTACATATCTTCCCGATAAAAGAGTAGCTAATTCTCCCGATAATAAATCACTATTTGAACCTGTTATAAATATTGATACATTTTTAGTTGCTTTAAGGGAATTAATCGTTTTTTCCCATTCTTTAACACTTTGAATTTCATCAAAAAGTAAATAATATTTTTCACTATCTTTAATTAAATTAACTATATAATTATTTAAAGCTTTATAATCATTTATATCCGCATATGAGACATCTTCAAAATTAATATAAATAATATGATTTTGAGCAATAGTTTCTTTTAATTCTAAAACTATCTGTTCTAATAAAGTTGATTTTCCACATCTTCTAATCCCAGTTATAACTTTTATTAAATCTTCATTATAAAATGGTCTTATATCTTTTAAATATTTTTCTCGCTTAATCATAATTTTTCCCCTTCTCTTAATTAATTATATTACAAAAAATATTTTTTGTCAATTTCGTACACTCAAGTGTACTTTTTTTATAAATTTATTTATTTTGTACGCTTGAGTGTACAAAATAATCAAAAACAAGAAAAAAGTACGTTCGAGCGTACGAAATTTATATTCTAAATCTTTAATTAAAAACATAATATTTATCAAGGAGAATATTATGGAAAATAAAGAAGATTTAATTGTATATGGCAATCATGAATTAAAAATAATTGATAGACGGGAAATATCTCTAACTGGTATTAAAAAAATAACAAGCTTTGATAGTGAAGAATTTTTATTAGAAAGCAATATGGGTTTAATATTAATTAAAGGTAGTAATTTAGAAATTATGCGTTTAGATACCCATGATGGTAATGTTAAAATAAAAGGTAAAATAAATGGCTTTAATTATTTAGATAATAAAGAGAAGCCTAAAGAAGAAAGTATAATTTCTAAATTATTTAAATAATGAATGCTAAAACTCAAATAATTGTTTTATTATTTTCTTTTCTTTATGGTTTTATTTTTTATTATCTTTATAAATTAAATAATAAAATAATTACTAACCATAACCATTTATTTCAAAGTTTTACTACAATTATGTTTATGTATAATATTGTTTTAATTTATTTAATTAGTTTATATAAATTAAATCATGGTATGTTTCACATCTATTTTTCTATTATGTTATTTCTAGGTTTTATCAGTGCTCTTAAAATTAAAAATTTACTGTTAAGTAATGTAAAATTTACTAACTTTCTTGCCAAATTAAAAAAGAAATGATATACTTAAAACAAAATAGGGGTGGAATATATGACGAAAGTTACCAAAAAAGAAAAAAGACGTTTAACTTTATTTGTTTTAGCTTTTATCTTTATCATTACTTTTATGTGTGCTAATATTTTCCCTGACTGGCTTAAAATTATGGCTAATAAAAAAGAATTAACTATTTTAGAAGAGGAATATGTGGGTTTACTTAATACTGAAGAATCTCTTAAAGCCGAAGTTGAAAAATTAAAAAACCCTGAATATGTAGAACGTTATGCTAAAGAAAAATTTTTATATACTAAACCAAATGAAATAATCATTAGAAAAACAGATACTAATTAATATCTGTTTTTTTAAACGAGTTAATTCCGAATTTCAAAAAATTTATCAATGTTTACATTTAAAATTTGCGAAATATTATATAATACAGGGACACTAATTCCTAAAACTTTTCCAGTCTCTAAAGAACCAATTAACCCTGTCGAAACATTGCACATTTCTGCTAATTTAGCTTGAGATATTCTCTTTTGGGGATTATTTAAATTATATAATCCTCTATAATATCTAACATTAGCACCAATTATTTTGAAAATATCGCCTCTCGCTTCTTTTACATATAACATAGTTTTTCCTTTCTAAAAAAACACCAATGTTATATATAATATAATTATATCCTTTATAATTTTAACATATTTTTATATTAGAAACAATTATTTTTTCAGTATTTTCCCTCTATTTAAAACTTTAATATTTTATGTTATAATATCCTCGGTGAAATTTATGCATCGTAAAAAAAATTTTAAACAGTATATTTTCCTTATTTTAAGCCTAATCTGTCTTGTTATAAGTAGTGTATTTCTTTTAATTAATACTTATAAAATTCATAAAAAAGAACAAGAAAGTATTTATTTAAATGAAATAATTGAGCATCAAAATAATCGTCCTAATGTTAATACTTATCTTGATTTATATGCCATCGAAACATATTTAGCTAAATCAACCCTTAATCCTGATGTAAGTATTTATCTTGTCAGTGATGATGCCCATTATTATCTAGCTACTCTTAATACCGCTTTATATAATAAAATTAAAGAATATGATTTTAATAAAGGTCCCTATCGTATTTATGGCAAAAGTATTTCGGTTGATAATACTTTAAAAAATATTATTATGAATGCTTATAGTACTAGCACCGGAGAAACTTTAACTGATAAAGAATTTATCAAACTTTATGGAGGAGTTTATATTGATACCTCTTTTAAAATTACCCCTTCTTTTCCTTTTATAACTATAAGTATCATTCTAGGAATTATTGGAATTATCTTTTTAATTATTTTTCTTATTACTAAACTTTTAAATAAGAAGAAAATTTCCCAGACTAGTGTTGTTATAAATAAAAAATAAAAGCATAATATTTTACTATGAAAAAAGTAAAATTAATTATGCTAAGCTTGTTATTATTTAGTATTTTATTTATTAATATGAATGCTTATGCTTTATTACCTTTAAGTGGTAAACTTATCATAATTGACGCCGGCCACGGAGGTATCGGTTAAATCCAAAAATAGAAGAAATGGCTATTTTGGTAAGTAAATACAAGAGTTTAAGGTACTTG
>CANQYU010000048.1 GCA_947628145.1 uncultured Bacilli bacterium
AAAAGGATTGTCACCTGTACAATACAGATTACAATCCATTAATAATTAAACTGTCCAACTTTTGGGGTTCAGTTCATTTAAGCTACTCTTTTAGCTATTATTAATAATAAGCGTGGAGGATTAAATAAACATGTTTGCATTTCAAATATTTTATCATCTTCCGTAATTTCGACATTAGTATCAAATAAAGCTTTGGAACGCAATCTATTAATATGGTCTAGATATTCTTGACCTTTATAAGAAATTTTCATGTGTTCATTATCAGCTTTTTCAATTATACTAGCCATAAATATTTTATATTTGTATTCATCTTTATCAGTTCGATAAATTACTTCTTGATTTTCTTCATTATTAAAGAATTCTTCATCTTGATATTGTAATAGTTTTTCAAATGGAAGATCAGGGTATTGAGCTTTGTAACTAGGATCAACATTGTGACCAAAGATGTTTATTTCTCTATCATTATCAACATCACTAACTCGATAATCCATAAACGTATCGCCTTTTATAGTATATTGTTTATTAATATCATGTTTTAAATAATAAGAGTTATCAGTACTTTTTAGAATATATTCTTTTATTTCTAAACTAGGAATTTCAACTTCACCGACGATATCATTATTATTATATTCTTCTCTAGCTTCTGGTAAATGATTTATATATGGATCTTTTTCTACTTTACCAGATACTTCTTTAACGTTGTTTTTATTATCTTTTTTATTATTTACAATAAGACATACAGTAATTATAACTCCAATAACTAGGATGGATGCTATTAAAATAATCCATTCTTTTTTGAGTTTTAATTTGAATTTAGTTTTCACTTCTACCACCTATTTAATAGTTTAGCAAATATTTTTAGAAATGTCTATTATCTATATAGGGAATAAGGTATAATATTGCTTAGAAAAGGAAAAAGTATGGAAAAAGAGATTAAGAGTTATCGCCAACGGGGAGATACATGTGCTATAGTATGTATGTTAATGGTATTAGAGTATTATGGTTTAATACCTGAGATTAACAAGTATTATGAGGATAAGTATTATCGAGTTTATAAGTCAAAATATATGGAAGGGATTCCCTTATCTGCTTTAGCATGGCACTTTGCCAAGAATGGTTTAGATACGGAGATAGTGCATTCCAATAAAGAAATATTTAATAATGAAAAAGGTTTTATTGATAGAAGCATTTATGATGATTTAATGGATGAATATAAGACATTTTTGAGTCAAGCAAAAAGTGTAGGAGCAAGAATATCTAATGGAATAGATTTAAATTCTAATTTAATTAAAGAAAAATTAGAGTTAGGTTATTTAGTTATTTTAGCTGGAGAGGTTGACGAAATGCTACATACTGTATTAATAAGTGAATATAAAAATAATATGTATGTAGTTAATAATCCTTTGTATAAAGCGAAACAATTATGGAGCGAGGAAGAACTTGTAAAATACATGGCTACTGATATAGGAAGATGGGGGATATTTGTAAAAAATTGGTAAAACTGCTATAATACTATTTAATTAGGTGTGTGGTAGTTATGTTAAACGAGGAAGAAATACTGGTTTTAGATAAAAATAATAAAGATATTACTGGTAAAGTTGTTGGTTTTTCGTTTTCTAATGTTACAGTTAATTATGGTGAAAGAAGTTATCAATATAGTAGATCTAATTTAAAAATTTTTACAAATCCAATAAATTTAGAAGACTCAATAATTACAACACCATCTAAAACTCTTTCCTCTGTTTCAAAAGCTTTAAAGTTTAATAATTATGTAAAAGTGTTCTTTAAAAATGGGGAAAATAAAATTTATAATGAGACTGAGATAATTATAAAAAATAATTTAATAAGTCGTAAAAGTATTTCTAGTGTGTTTGGTTATTTAAAAGAGATGGCTTCTCAACTTAAAATAAGTGATGTTGTTGCAGAATCAACGGAAAAAAATGATTCTTCTTTTTTAAGCAAAATTTATGAAAAAATAGATGTTATTAATGAAGACTCTGTGATAAATGAGTATATTAATGGTTTAACTAATATAGGTTTATCTTTCCCAAGTAATAAAATATATCCTTTTAGTTTTAACTTAAGTCAACAAAAAGCTGTGAGAAATGCTTTTCAAAATAGAATTAGTGTTATTGAAGGCCCTCCAGGTACTGGAAAAACACAAACAATATTAAATATAATAGCTAATGCAATTATAAATAATAAAACTGTTGCAGTATTGTCAAATAATAATAGTGCTACGGATAATGTGTATGATAAGTTAGAAGCAAAAGAGTTGGGATCGCTTTGTGCAAAATTAGGCAAGAGAGATAATGTCGATAATTTTTTAGCATCTCAAGAAGAAATAAAAACATACCCAGGTAAATGGGCTTTAAATGAAGCTCAAATACAAGAAATATATAGAGATTTAGTTTCTATGAATAATAAAATAGAATGGTATTTAAAAGAAAGAAATGAAATAGCACTTTTAAAGCAGGAATTAAGTGAATTATTGGTAGAAGAAAAATACTTTAAAAATGATGAAAGAACGGCTACTTTAAAAGATATAATTTTACCTAATTTTAGTTCTGAAAAGTTACATAGATTTTTCCTTTATTTAAATAGTCAAAAGAATAAAAGGGCTTATTTTAGTAAAAAAGTGCAAATTTTATCTTTTATAAAGTTTAATTTTTATAATAAAAAAACTTATAGATATAAAATAGAAGATATTTTAGATTCATTAGAAGGTTTATATTATACAAGAAGAATAGAAGATTTAAAATTGCTAATTACTAAAAAGGAAAAGAAGTTTGAAGAATTAAAGCTAGAGCAATATTTTTCAAAGTATAGCGATGAATCAATGAAGTTATTAAAAAATGTGGTGTATAATAATTATAATAATAAAAAGAAATACGATTCTAAGACAGTTAAAAATACTAAGGAGTTAGTAAAAGATTATCCAGTAATTTTAAGTACTACTTATTCTTTATTAAATTCTATTGATAATAATTTTATATTTGATTATATTATTATTGATGAATCTTCTCAAGTAGATTTGGTATCATCATTTCCAGCTCTTACGAAAGCTAAAAATATAGTAATTGTGGGGGATTCAAAACAGTTACCTAATATAATTGATAAAAAAAAGGGAAAAGAAAAAATTTATAGTGAAATATTTAAAAAATATAATATAGATGAAAAGTTTAATTATGTAGAAAATAGTTTATTAGATTCGATGAAAAAAGTTAGTAATATTAAAGAACCAGTAATATTAAAAGAGCATTATCGTTGTCATCCCCAAATTATTAATTTTTGTAATAAAAAATTTTATGATAATGAATTAATAATATTATCGGAAGCAACAAATGATATGCCTATGAAACAATATAAATGTGTTAAGGGAAATCATGCTCGAAAAATTAATGATAGTTGGTACAATGATCGACAAGCTAGAGTTATAGAGTATGAGGTTATACCTCAAGAGGGAATTGATATAAATAAAGACTCAGTGGGAATAATAACGCCTTATAAAGAACAAAAAAAGTATTTGAGAAGTATATTTAAGGAAGAAAATTTAGCTATTGATACAGTTCATGGCTTTCAAGGAAGAGAGAAGAATACGATTATTTTTAGTACTGTTGCTAACGAGATTACTAAATTTTTAGACAATCCTAATTCAATTAATGTGGCTATATCTCGTGCTAAAGATAAGTTGTATCTTGTAACACCATATATGTATAAGTCAAATAATAACTCTAATATATCTAACTTGATTAGTTATATTAACTATAATAATTTTGAAGTAATACAGAGTGAGGTAGTTTCTATTTTTGATTTGTTATATAAAGTAAATAAAAGAGAGTTAGGAGATTATTTAAAAGAGCATTTATTCTTTTCAAAATTTGCCTCAGAGACAATTATGTATAATACTATTAAAGAAATATTAAAATTAGATGAATATAAAACATATGAAGTAAAAGATCGAGTATATCCTTTAAGAAAAGTTGTTACGGATAGAAGTTTATTAACCGAAGAAGAGTTATCGTTTATTAAACGTAATTCACATATTGATTTTCTTATCTTTAATAAGTTTGATAAAAAACCAGTATTAGCAATTGAAGTAGATGGTTTTTATTTTCATAATAAGGAAGAGCAAATTATTAGAGATAGAAAGAAAGATAGTATACTAAGAAAATGTAATATTCCTATAATTAGATTTAAAACAAATGAATGTCGAGAAAAAGAAAAAATAATGAATAAGCTTAATGAAATAATAGCAGATAATTATACTTTTTATTAGAATTTAAGCGTGGTAAAATTTTTATAAATGGCAAAGTATGTTATTAAGAATAAGGAGAAATTAAAAATGATAAGGTTAGAACCTATAAAAGGTGAAAAAGTTATATTAAGGGAGTTTGAATTAAATGATGCCGAAGATTTATACGAAAATTGGGGTACAGATGAAGAAGTTTCAAAGTATATGCTTTGGAAAAATTATAAAAGTGTAGATGATGCAATAAATTCTATAAACTATTATATTGAATGCTATAAAAAAGATGATCCATTTAAACAATATGCTATAGAATATAATGGTGAAGTAGTGGGGTCGATAAATATTGTTACTAGTAAAAGACATAAAACAGGTGAGATTGCGTATTGTTTAAGTAAAAAATATTGGCGAAAAGGAATAATGAGTGAAGCAATTAATTTGTTAGTGGATTATTATTTTAAAAATTATGAATTAGTAAGAATATCAGCAGAAGCTATTGAACCTAATATAGCTAGTAGGAAGTTACTGGAAAAATGTGAATTTAAACTAGAGGGAATTTTAAGAAAAAAATACTTTTGTAAAACAAATAAACATGAAGATGCATATGTTTATGCAATAATTAATTCTTGATAGAAGATATTATAGAGGTGATTATTTTGAAGTTTAAAATAGAGTATAATATTAGTATTAATGAATTTCTTGAGATGGTTGAATCAGTGGGATGGGAAACATATACTGAAGAGCAAGTAAAAAGAGCTTTAGATAATACAATGTATATGGTTAAAGTATTAGTTAATGATAAATTAGCAGGTATTGGTAGAGTAGTTGGAGATAACTCGATAGTTTGTATTTTAAGTGATGTTTGTGTTAAACCAGAATATCAAGGTAAGGGAATAGGTACAATTATTGTTAATAGGTTAAGAGAATTAATAGAAGAAAATGTAGGTGTTGGTGAGAAAATGCAAATTGAATTAACGCCAACGGCAGGGAATGAAGCATTTTATCAAAAATGTGGTTTTAAATATAAACCAGAAAAGATAACGGGAATGTACTTGTGGATTAAAAAATAATATAGAGGTGGTTACTTTGAAGTTAGAAGAACTTACTTGTATAAATGAAAATGTAGATTTAGATAAATATATTGAATTTAGGGGACAAGTTCAAAATGGTATGGAATATCCAGAATGGTTAGGGACTTTTTCTAAAGAAGTTTTAGAAGAGATGTTAGAGAATAAGTTTAAAATATGGATGTACTATTTAGATAATGAACCAGTATGTTCAATGATGCTAATTTCATCTGATAAGGAATCATTATTAAAATTTGGGGTAGATTTAAATTATAAGGATGTTGTATATTATGGCCCAATGTTTGTTAATCCTAAATATGCAGGTAAGGGATTACAAAGTCAAATGTTGGAAGAATTGGATAGATATTGTATGAGTTTAGGATATAAGTATGCAATTAGTACAATTCATCCTGATAATGAATATTCTATTAATAATTTTATAAAAGATAAGTTTATATATTTTAATAAAAAAGAATTTAA
>CANQYU010000049.1 GCA_947628145.1 uncultured Bacilli bacterium
GAAACAATGTTTTTCCTACAAAATATGCTAAACTTACCCCTATTCCTAATATTAATACACTTAGTAATACTATTATTCTTTTATTCTTCTCCATAGTTTAACTCCTTTTTAAGACGTATTCATAATACGTTTAGTATAACATAAAAATAGCACAATTGTTATGTATTGTCAATACGTGTTTAAGAGTTATCATAAAAGTGTTTGTTATAATTTTTATATGAGGTGACACTAAATGAAAATAAAAGCAAATGAATATACTCCCGACGAAATTTTACGTTTCATAAGGCAATCTACTGATTTAACTCAAAAAGAATTTGCTAAAAGTATTAACAAATCTGAACATTGGTGTCAATCAAATGAACTTGGTCGTAGTAATTATTATTTTAAAGATTTATTAAAAATTGCTAAAAAGCATAATATTGACATATTTATTGAAAAAAAATAACTTCTAAAATTATTAGAAGTTATTTTATTCATAACTCATTTGGGTAACATCATAACCATAAAACTCTAAAATTGCCACGGCTTTTCTTGATTTTGTCCCCTTACTGCATATTATGAAATAAGGTTTATTTTTATCTAAATAAGTTTTATAGTTTAAAAGCAATGTTTCGTAAGGAATATTTATACTAGCCGGATGATGTTCTTCTTTATAATCAATTGGATTTTGAATATCTATAAGTGTTCCCATACTAGGTGAATAATCTTTTATATCTAATCTTTTCATATTATCACTACCATATTATATATTAAAAATAAAAAAGGACTTATAAGAAAAGCCCTATTTTCTTACTCTTTCTAATTCTTTTTGCGGTTTATAGTTAATCACTGAAGCACTCTTATAAAATAAAAAATTTAAATTACTAAGTTTACCCTTTGATTCTGGTAAAGGAGTCATCGCCGGATTAATGAGCATAGTCATACCATTTTCTAAATCGTACTTTCCCCGAGCTAAATCTATATGTTCAAATATAGCTGGTTTTATAGGTTCTACTAATCCTTTATTTTTACTAAATAAATTCATAAAACTTTCGACTGGTAAATATTTAAATTGAACATAACCGCCATGAGTATAACCACATAAACATAAATCAATTCTATTTAAATATCCCAAACTATATAAATAAAGAGCTATTCTTGGGTCATAACAAAGTAAAATATTAGTATCTCTATTTCTTAAAGATTTTAAAAAATTACATCTAATTAAAGCTTTCTCGAAAATTTCTCTTTTACCATTAATACTATTTATAGCTTGAATAGCGCTGGGATTAATAATATTTACAGTGTAACCTTTAGTTAAATCATGGGCTCTACTTTCGGCGACATGAATACCGGGAAAACCAGCAATTACATTTAAAAAATCTCGTAAAAAAGTTATTTTATCCGAACCCCATAACCCTTTATTTGGTCTATTATTCTGTTCTAAATAAGCTATATCATGCTCTCCATAAGCAATATAAGTTGGAATAAAAGAGCCTAAATTTTTCATAAAATCAATTAAAAAATTACGGCTATATTCTTCTTTTAATACCTCAGTCGAATCTATAATATCCCCCACGATAAATAAAGCATCATAATTTTCGCCATCTAATTCTAGCAATATATCAATTAATTTCGCATTATCAATTAACCCCGTATAATGGATATCCGACACCACTAAAGCTTTTAACCCTTTTGTTTGTTTAGTTAACATTTCATAATTATATAATTTCATTTTAAAAACTTCCTACTAAAGTGACCATCTCTTTAAAGTCAAAAAATAGAGCTAAAACTCTATTCATTGAAAAAATCGTCAAAAAATTCGTCATCAGTAATTACATTTTCATTAACAATAATACTATCGGCATCAACATTGATTTTAGGTTTATTTTCTAAATTATCATGACTATCTATATTAGTTTCTTGAGACTCAATAGGCTTATTAATTGGTTCTTCAAAAGTTAAAGGCGGAACTTTTTCCTCTAAAGCTTCAGGTTTAGTTGTTAAAACATCATTATTTAAAACATTATTAACTTGTGGTTCTTCTAAATGTTCTTCTTTTTTAATTTCTGAATCTAAAGGAGAATTATTTTCGTTAACTAAAGGAGGCGTAACTTGCTCTTGTTTTTTAGCTAATTCGGATTTTTGCTTTTCTTCTTCCTCGTCAAGCTCCTTTAATCTTCTATCAATATCTTTCATCATGGCATCAATTTCCGCATCAGTTAAACTGCCCATTGGTTTATTAAATAAATCGTCATTATTATTTAAAGTATTAGGTGCACCCACTGAATTTAAATTAGGCATATTAATAGGATTCCCTACTCCCGTTACTCCTGGCATAAAAGGATTTCCAAAATTATTTACAAAAGGTGAACCAGTTGTTTCTTTATTTTCTAAATTACTCATCATTTGTTTTCTTTTTTCTTCCGTAACAAATTTTTTAACATCAAACATTTGAATTTTTTGAGTTTCTCTTTCTGGATAAGGCATTTCCTCTCTAGTTAAACCCCAATCCATTTTAAAATCTGGTTCTAATTTCGTTTTAAACGGATTTTTTCTTAATCTAATAATAATCGCTTCAAATAATTTTAATTTTTGTAAATCTGAAACCGTCACTAAAGGGGTGGAAGCAGTTTTATCTTTTTCTTTCGATTTTACCTCTCCACACATTTTAGAAATTTCTTCTAAAGCTGCTAATTCCGTAGATATTAAATATACTAAATTACCACAATTACCTTTAATTATTTCGGCAACTTCTTTTCCATACACATCATTTAATTGAGCAAAGTTTTGAATAATAAAAGTAAATCTTATATCCCGAGAACGAGCGGCACTAACCATAGAATCTACATCTTTAAGCGGAGGCATATTAGCAAACTCGTCAAGAATAAAATTAGTTCGATATGGCAATTTACCACCATTTTCTTGGGCCACATCTATTAAAGTTTCATAACATTGTTTAATAAATATTGTCATTAAAGAGTGATAAGTCTTCTTTTCGTCATGAATAACCATAAATACGGCAGTTTTTTCTCGGCCAATATCTTCCATTTTAAAATCACTATAAGCAAGCATTTCACTTAAAGTTTCTCGAGAAGAGAATAATCTTATTTTTTGTCTAAAAGTAGATAAAATACCACCTTTTGTTTCATTTGGGGCATTAATTGTATTAGACGCAAAGATATAAGGACTAGAGTCTTGCCCTTTTAAATTAAAGTATTCTTTTATATAAGTACTAGTCGCATAACGTTCTTCCCCCACACTACTCATATAATTGATACTATTTAAATTAACCTCTTTTTCCTCAGCGTCGTAAAATAAACCTAAAGCTAAACCGGAAAAATAATCCGCGGCACTCTTTTCCCAGAAATCAGAATCACTATTTTTCTTTGATTGGTCATATAAAATATTTAAAGCTACATCGTCTAATAACTCGGTTGATTTATCGGTATTTCCCTCTTTAAAATAACGATATGGTAAAGTAAGAGGATTCCAAGCATTACCATTTTTTGGCTCTCTAAAATTTAAAACTATAATTTTATAGCCTCTTTCTTTTAAAGCCGCCGCGGAATATTTATAAATTTCTCCTTTAGGGTCCGTAATAATCATAGATTCGCCCTTTTTAGCTAATAAATTAACCATCGGTTTTACAACTGTTTGAGTTTTACCTGAACCAGTCGAACCTATAACTAAATTATGATACTCACCATTATCAACCCATATTTCTTTTCCATTATTAATTAAAGGAATACCCGCGGCACTTACAACCTCATCTTTAGGGTTAACTTTAGCCATACCGGCATCATTTTTAATTTCTTTTTCGGTACTCCATCTCGCATATCCCCCTTCGCTTTTCTCCCCTAATTTTAAGCCAAAACCTTTACCTTTTTCTTTACTAAAAACATAAGAAGAAACACTTGTAAAAATAATAATTAAAGATACAAAAAACATAAATAAAGTAAGAACTATATAATCTTTTGTAAATGCTTTAAAAGGAAGTAAACCATAAAACTCTCCCTCATTTATAAAAGATGAGAAATTTAAAACTGCTATTGCACATAAATATAAAAGTAATATACAATATAAAACAAAAATTAAAAAATCTTTGGGTGTTATCTTAAATTTCATAAATAATCCTCCGTCTCATTAACTAAAAGTATTATACTACAAATGCTAAAAAAGTAAAATACTTTATATCACTTTATAAGGTAAAAATATTTGATAAAATAAATTATTATTTTTATAAAATTCGTCTAATTTATAAGTATTACTATAATCATTAAAAAATTGATTTAAAGTTATATTACGTTCATTTTTAGTATAATCAATATTAGAAGCTAAAGTATAGTAATAAGCTGTATAAAAATTAAAATCAGGTAAATTATATTCTTCTTTTAATTCTAAAATATTATCTTCATATTCTTTAAATATTTCTTCTCTTTTTTTCTCTGGTTCTTTTAAAATAGTAATATCTTTATTTATACAAGTTTCTTCTTTAGTATTTACCGGACACTCTAAAGCTTCAAATTTATAATGAAAAAAGATATATAAATTAACCAAAATAAATATTAACGAAATTAATAATAAAACACTTAAAACTAAAATTAATCGATGTTTATCCAAAAAATTACTTATTTTCTTGCTCATTTATACCGCCAAATCTTCTATCTCTATTTTCATAATTAAATAAAGCTTTATTAAATTCTGATTTTCCAAAATCTGGAAAATAAGTATTTGTAAAATAAAATTCACTATAACTCATTTGATATAACATAAAATTACTAACTCTTTGTTCCCCGCCTGTTCTAATTAATAAATCAATTGGTGGTAAAGAATGATATAAATATTTATAAAAATCTTCTCTTTTAAAGTTTTTAATATCTAATCCCTCATTAATATCCTTAGCTAATTTAATAGCTCCATCAATTATTTCTTCTTGACCTCCATAATTAAAACATATATTTAAAATTCCTACATTATTATCTTTAGTTTTCTCTTCAATATCTTTAATAGCTTTTAAAACATCTTCCCTTAAATTATCTTTTCTTCCCGATACTACAACTTTAATACCCTTTTTATTAATTTTTTCAAACTTAGTATTAAAGTATTTTACAAGTAAATTCATTAAATAATCTACCTCTTCTTGGCTTCTTTTAAAATTATCCGTAGAAAAAGCATATACACTTAAAACTTTAACTCCCATATCTACGGCATGTAAAGCTAGCTTTTCTAAAGTTTTACTACCTTCTAAATGTCCTTCACTACGCTTTTTTCCTCGCAAAGTTGCCCATCTTCCATTTCCATCCATAATTATTGCTACATGTTTAGGTACATTCATAAATTCACCAACTTTCTTAAATATTATATCATAATTGTTGCTATCTTACTACTTTCTTGATATAATTTTAATATGCTGATTTAGTTTAGTGGTAAAACAGAAGCATGGTAAGCTTCAGAGGACTGTTCAATTCAGTCATTCAGCACCATTTTGTGAATAATCCCCGAATTTATCGGGGTTTTTCTTATTTTTAATTCATTTTACCTCTTATTTACCTCTTAAAATTTTTAAAAAGATA
>CANQYU010000050.1 GCA_947628145.1 uncultured Bacilli bacterium
TTTTAATTATTTAAAATACTTGTTTAAACAAAGTACATCTTTACACAAATCGTATACATTTTAACTAATGATTAACAATATCACTCCAAAATGCTTAAATTATGTTGTTCTAAATGTTTTATAAATCTTTCTTTAAAAGTTTGGATATCTTTTTGTTCTAAAGTCTTAGTATCACTACCTAAAATATATCTAATTGTATATTTATTTTGATATACATCTAAAAGTTCATAGCTTTTAATTAAATTACTCTTAAATTCTTGTAATATTTCTTCTAAATAAGCATATTTTTGTTCTGTTAAACTAATTGTATAATCTAAACTTACTACTGGATATTTACTAACCTCTTTAGCTGTTTTTTCTATTTTTAATATTTCGGTATATAAATCAAAATCTATATCTACACATACAACCATTTTCTTTTTAGCAAGCTTATTGACCATCTTTTTATTTAAAACATTAATTTCGCCAATTTTTTGCTCATCAACCTTAATGATTTTACTTAAACTAGGCACATAATATTCTTTTACTTTAATATTATCTACGTATTCAACCTCTTTATTTTTTAACATTTTAAATAAATATTTAACTACATATTTAGCTTTATTATATAAATCTTCTAACTTTTCTATTTCTCCCGCTAAAATAATACTTAAAACTCTTTTATTTTGTTCATTATTAATTATTGTTCCAATTTCAAATATTTTAAAATTATTATAATTTTTAAAGTTTTCTTGAACAATATTTAAAAGTGAAAAACTCATATCATCTCTAAGTATATTATTAGCATCTTTTCCTAATAATTTAACATTATCTTTATTAATTTCTAATTCTTTTAAAGTTTTCGTATCATACCAAATATAACTATGTACCTCATTCATATCAAATTTTAAAGCTAATAATTTTTTAACCTCATATTCTTGTTCAAAAACATTTTCTAATTCTTTACTCATTAAATCTAATTTAAGAGGTTTTGGTTCGAATTTCTCTAAACCATATATTCTAGCTATTTCTTCGATTAAATCTTGTTTAATTTTAATATCTTTAGTGGCTCTATAAGTCGGAACCGTTACCTCATAATTATTATCTTTAACTATTACTTTAAATCCTAAATTAGTTAAAATATTTATTATTTCTTGTTCTTCTAATTCTTTCCCTAAATAAATTCTTAAAGTATCTTTATCTAAAGTAATATGTCCCTCTTCTAATTTATTTGGATAAATATCTGTTAAATTAGAGGTTATTTGCATATCCGGATTTTCTTTTTTTAATAAATAAGCTAATCTTTTAATTGCTAAATCAGTCATATTAGGGTCTAAACTTTTTTCATATCTCGCACTAGCCTCGGTTCTAAGGCCTAATTTAACTGCCCCTCTTCTAATAACTCCCGCATTAAATGTGGCACTTTCTAAAAATACACTCGTTGTATCTGGTAAAATCTCACTACTTAATCCCCCCATTATTCCGGCTATGCCAAAATATTCATCCCCATTTTTAATCATTAATATATCATTACTTAATTCTCTTTCTTGACCATCTAAAGTTGTATAAGTATCGCCATCTTGAGCTAAACCAACCTCAATATTTTTAACAATTCTCGCATCAAAAGCATGCATTGGTTGTCCTAATTCTAACATTAAATAATTAGTTAAATCTACTAATAAAGATATTGAACGCATTCCTACATAATATAAAAATATTTGCATATCTAAAGGAGTTTTATTATTTTTAATATTTTCTATTTTAAGACCACAATATCTATAACATAAATCAGCATCTTTAATAACAATATCTAAATCTTCTTTATTATTTTCTATTTCTAAAGTATCTAAAGGTAATAATTCATGTCCCGTTATTGCACAAATTTCTCTTGCTATTCCATAATGACCCCATAAATCTGGTCTATTAGTTAAACTTTTATTATCAATTTCGACAATTATATCATTTATAGGTAAATAATCTTTAATATCACGACCATTTTCCCATTCTATAGGTAATTCTAATATGCCATCATGATTATCACTTATGGCTAGTTCTCTTCCACTACAACACATACCATTAGATAATATACCTCTAAGTGGTCTAGCCGTAATTTCCATACCATCTATATGTCCACCTACTTTTACAAAAGCTGTTTTTAAACCAACTCTCACATTAGGTGCTCCACATACTACTTGGATAGGCTCTCCCTCATTAATATCAACTTTTAAAACATGCATATGGTCACTATCCGGATGTTCTTCACATTCTTTAATCTCTGCGACAACTACTCCATCAAAGGAATTACCTACAACTTTTACATCTTCCACCTCTGCAGTTCTAATTGTAAAAGTTTTCCAAATATTTAACCAATCAATATTATCACTATTTTTAATATGACTTTTAAGTTTATTACAAGATATTAACATATAATTTCCTCCTTATTATTATCTAGTATTTTTTTTATTTTTAGTTCCAATTTTATTTATTTCTTCTAATTCTATCTATATAGAACCCACTGTAAACCAATTTGCCGACATCAGCAAATTGGTCTATTATTATTTTTAATTAATTTACAAATTATGCCATTTTAACTACTATAAAATTTCCATTCTTTAAGCCTGCATTAATTCTTTTGTAATAATATTTTGTTTTATTCTACTTTATATCAAATTTTTCTAAATAACGGACATCTCCACTATTTAAAACTCTTATATCATTTATTTTATATTTCATCATTGCTAGTCTTGTTAACCCAATTCCAAAAGCAAATCCTGAATATTTTTCTGGGTCAATTCCTCCAGCTTTTAATACATTAGGATGAACCATACCTCCTGGAATTAATTCTATCCACCCACTATTTTTACAAGTTGGACAACCCTTACCTCCACAAATTAAACAACTACAGTCAAGTTCATAAGAAGGCTCTGTAAAAGGGAAAAATCCTGGTCTAAGTCTTACATCTACATCTTTATGAAATACCTCTTTTAAAACACATTTCATAACATACATTAAATTTTCAATTGAAATATCTTTATCAATAACCATTCCCTCTAATTGAAAGAAAGTATTCTCATGACTAGCATCTACATCTTCATTTCTAAAGGTTCTACCAGGTGCACATATTCTTAAAGGAGCTCCATATTTCTCCATGGCATGTACTTGTTCAGCGCTAGTTTGAGTTCTAAGTAACATTCCATTATCTAGATAATAAGTATCTTGCATATCTCTAGCTGGATGGTCTTTTGGGATATTTAAAGCTTCAAAATTATAATACTCGCTTTCCATTTCTGGTCCACTTACAATTGTAAATCCCATTCTTTTTAAAATATCTGTAACCTCTTTAGCGACAATTGTTACTGGATGTAAACTACCATTTTTAACCTCATAATTAGTTGTATCGTCAAAATTAATATCAATTTTATTTTCTAAATCTTCTAATTTTTTATTAACTAATTCTTCCATTTCTTTTTTAGTATTATTAATTAGACTCCCATATTTTCGCTTATCTTCAACATTCATATCTTTAAGACTAGTTAAAATATTTTGTATTTCACTTTTCTTACCTACATACTCCGATTTAATATTTAATACATCAGCTTCTTTTAAAGCTCCTTTTAAAGCTTCCATTAAATCATTTTTAATTTTCAATAACTTTTCTTCCATAATATTCTCCAATCCATAAAAAAAGCCTATCCATTGGGACGGATATTTTCCGCGGTACCACCCAATTTCTAGACTACTAGCTCTCTTTCGTTTATAGCACGACTACTATTAAAACTCCTAAGTTCGAAATTCTTAAACTTATTTTATCTTTAAGTACTTTCAGCCCATGATACTTAATCTCTAATAAGAAAATAAGTTAATACTAAAAACTTAATCAACATTTATAAAAGTATTTTAACACTTAAAACATTAAAAAGCAACAAAAAGATAGACTATTAAGCCTATCTAAGATAAAAATATCTTGCCTAAGTATGAATAAGAATTTGAGCAACTTAGGCAAGTATTAAGTTGCAACAAATGGATTATCTGTTGTCCCCGCCCCTGTAATATTTATATTAGCTTTCAGATTTATTACTGGACGTACACCATTAGTGTCGCTCACGTCAGGGTAGTAGAGAAAGCCAAGGTCATTCACACATAACACGCGAGCACGACCGCCAGTGTAAAAGTAAGCCGGAGACATGGTCCAGTAATTTTGGTTTGTATTTAGCCAATTACTTGTTACTGCACTACTAGGGGCAGCTATCATTCCGGCTAATGCTAGTTCATCCGCTGTTATTAAACCTGCTGGTACCTCTAGTATTCCATTCCCTTTTCCTGGGTCCTTACTATAAGTAAATAAATCATTACTATTACAATTTAAACTTGGTGTTACACTGGATAAACCATTCCAACTGGCATCAAATAATCTTCCTATAGCTCCATATACTGATTGATTTGTCCCAGAGCCATCTCCAGTATATCCGCTGAATTTAGTTGTTGATAAACTCCTGTCGTTGCAAAAGCCGGTGCTTCCGCTTATTTTATTTTCATAACTTGACATAGCTCCTGTTCCGTTATACCAGTTTTTTACCGCGGTAGCTATGGTACTTGGATGAGTTATTAAACTTTTATGAGTTGTATCATAACTATTTGAACTTGCTGTTCCATAGTAATATCCTACATATGTATTATCAATATATTGAGAAGATTTATACGCGGTCTTTGATACTGCATTTGTTCCAGAACCTGTTGTTGTAAAACAACTTGGTGTAGCACATGAAAATATTATTCTAAGTGTTCCATCACTATTTATTCTTATTATCCTCCATGTATGTCCGGCAAAATTGAGCCAATTATCTGATACATATCCTCTAAATATATATGTATAATCATCCCCCTCTGGATACTTATATAATTTATTTGCAGAGGCTTCTTCGCTTTTACCCATTGGTGCTTCCAATTTTTCTATTGTATAATTTTTTCCACTGCTTTTAGTTCTTGCTTCATTTAATTTAGCAAGCATCTCTTCTGATGGAGTTGGATTATACTCTTTAAAAAACAAATAACACTTTGTTCCCTTTTTATTTATCTCTATATTTAATTTACCACTTTCATAAATAAATACATCTTTTATTTGAGCATCACTATCTGGAGTAGTGCAATAGCTACGATTACTTAGTGTATATCCCTCTGTCGGAACTGTATCAATATCCACATCTTTTCCGTCTTCTATTTTATACATTGCTATTACATTTAAATCGGCTAAGCTATAATTTATTGTTCCTTTAGCAAGTTCTATACTTTCCGTATTTCGATAGTTTGCTCTACTTGTTAAATAATTGATTAATATAAATATTAATGCACACATTATAAAACCTATAATAAACGCTACTTTTACTTTTTTATTACTTATTTCTAATTTTTCTATTTTCATTTTCTTTTCCCTTTTCTATCAACTATATTAAAATTTTCTAA
>CANQYU010000051.1 GCA_947628145.1 uncultured Bacilli bacterium
CCTTTATGAGCATCTGGATATTTACTTGTTGTTCCATTTTGATTATAATATCCTACATATGTATTATCATTATATGTGGCATTATATGCTATATTTGTGCTTCCGTTTATTTGCGTATTTTCTCCTGTTGTATCAGTACAACTTGCACTACCACATTGGTAGATTAAGCGGAGTGTTCCATCGCCATTTATTCGAATTATTCGCCATCTTTTATTAGCAAATTGCACCCAGTTATCTTGAACATTTCCTCTAAATACATAACTTGTTCCATAGTTATCTTCGGTTGTATATAGTTTTCCGGTTGAACTTGATGTATCTACTGCACTTATTGCTGGCATTGGTGATATTGTGTATTTATCACCTGTTTGAGCTTCTAATTTAGCAAGCATTTCTTCTGGAGTTGGTTTATATTCAAAATATAATATACAACTAGTTCCATTTTTAGTTAAACTAGATAAAACTAATTCTTGATTATCCCATCTTGGTATTGCTCCATTATTACAGATACTCTTTTCTTGATTTATAACATAACCCGTTTGAGGTATTGTATCCTCTTTTTTATATATTCCATTATCTTGTTCTACATAAGCGGCTAAAATATCTATTTTTGGTTTAGCCCTACTTTCTTCTATTTCTAATTTACCAGTTATATCTTCATTTATATTATTTTTAGCTTCTAAAACTACATAATAATAAATTTCTTCTCCCGTAGGATTCGAACCAATAAATTCATCCTCTAAAATTACTGTTTTATTACTTAATACTCCCTCACTTATTTCTGTACCCAGTTTATCTAAATTATTTATTACACAATTATCACTTGTTTTAGTTTTATTACACTTAGCTTTAACCTTTACTTTATCGGCAACTTTATAAACTTGATAATAAATATTACTACTAACATTACTATTCCATATTAAATTATAAGCTAAAAACTCATTATCCCCGACCGCGGATAACTTTATCTCATAAACCTCTTTATGACCTTTTAAACTTTTATTAAAAGCTAAATTACCTTTTAATTCTATTTTAGAATTACTTAAATTAGCCATTACTACATAAGGTTTTTTAGTTTTAAAAAAACTATTAGTAAACCAAATTCCCCCAATTAGCAGCAGTCCTAAAACTAGAATTGCTATTCTTTTCTTTTTAATATCCATGTTCTTCTCCCTTTACCAACTAACATATTACCAAAATTAAAAATAAATTGCATTACTTTCGACAAAAGTTATCAAAAATAATTTTTATTGCTATTATGTAATGCTATATGTTATATATAAAATATATAATAATATTAAAAATATTTCAAGTATTTTTAATTAAATATTCCACTAACTTATACATCTCTGTATTAGGGTTTGCTTCAACTGTCCCAATTATTTTATTATTAGCTAATTGTTCTTTTTCTAATTGTTTAGCATTTTTAATTGCTATTTTAACTCTGGAATTTATCTCGGGAAAAATATTCATATTTTTTTCATACTTAGGTACATAATTTTTTAATCTTTTAATAACCTCATTATTAGTTAAAAAAGCTGAGGTATATAAAAAATGTAATAAAAACCATAATTCTACACAAGGAGTTGAGGTAATTACTTGAATACCTTTAGTTTTGGCAAAATCTATTGCTTCTTTAATTATTTTATTTTTATTATATTGAACATCAACATCAAAAACACAAAATACTTTGTCTCCCAAAGCTAAAGATAAATCTCTTTTTTCCATTTCTTTAGCTAAGTTTTTTACTAATTTTAAAGGGTCAGTATCATTTCCTTTAGCTATTGTTATGGAATAAGCTTTTTTCCCATCGTCAAAATTATCAAAATATAATTTTTCAGTTTTATTTTTACCCTCCACGGCAATAATTATTTTAATTTTTCGCTTTCTTAACGTTCTTACTCGAGCTTTACTAATTTTTCTTATTTGCACTACTCTTCGTCCCATAAATTTAAATCGTTCTTAATAAATGGTACGGCTCCATATCTTCCCAGCATATAGCCCTTTTCGACATTTTCTTTTTTTCTTACAGAAAAGTCGCTTAAAGAATATAGAGTACTTTCGCCATTATCACTATTTTTTTCCGTAAACCATATTTGGTCTCTTCTTAATATATTTAAATCTAATAAATTAGTATCGTGAGTATTAAAAATTAACTGAGCTCCATTTTTATTAAATTCCGGGTTATTAAACATTTCTACTATATAATGAACTAAAAATGGGTGTAAACTTTTATCTAATTCGTCGATTATTAATATTTTTTGAGTATTTAAAGCTTCAACAATAAAAGGAATAAAAGCAAATACCATTTGGGTTCCTAGTGACTCTTCGTCTAAACTTAAATAAGTATCCGCCCCTTTATGTTTAAATAAAACTTGAAATAATTTTGGCTTTTTTTCTAAATCATTTTTTAAAAATTCGGGCATATTATTTAAAATTTCGGGAGGAATAACTACGGTTGAAATCAAATAATCTTCAATATTAAAATCTGTTTTTTTAAGGAAATCTAAAGCAAATTCTTTTAAATAATCATTTCCCTTTTCATATGCTGCAAAAGCTTTATTTTTTAAATCTTCAATATTAAAACAAATATTTATTCCTGATGTTAAAAAATCATAAGCTTCTTTTGTTTTTTCAAAATTCCAATTAGTCGCCGTCGCTAAGAAAAACTTATTAGGGGCATTTTTACTTTCAATATCTTTTAATATTTTTTCGTCTTTTTGATTATAAGAATATTCATTAGTATTTATCCGGTCAAATATTTTTGTTTCTCTTCCATTAGGATAATAATATAAATATTCTTCATATATTTTGTTTCTATCGGCTTTAAAACCATAAACATATCGTACTTTCCGAATAGTAAATTTAACCTCAAATTCACTAGGTTTACCGGCGGTTTTTAAATCAAATTTAAATGGTACCACGGAAAGTTTAGCATTTATATCGGCATTATTAGAATTTTTAAGCATTGAAATAACTGCCATTAAAATTTTAAATAAATTAGACTTTCCAGAAGCATTAGCTCCATATATAGCCGCGGTTTTAAGTACTTTTTTATTATCTAACATAATATAATTATCTGATAACCCATTACTATAATTAGCTAACATACTAAAAGTAACTTTTTCTTTAAAAGATAAAAAATTAGCTACACTAAGTTCTAATAACATTGAAAATCATCCCTTTCTAATCTTATTATATGCATTTTTTTATTTAAAAGCAACAATTTTCTTATTTTAATATTAATATTTGCATAAAAAATGCAAATATTAGAGTTAAATTAGTTAAAAAGTCATAAAAAAAGTAAGTATTTACTTACTAGCACTAAATGTATCTTTAGTATTGAAATAATATTGGACAGCACTTACAACCGATAGAATAGTTGCAATTATAATTAAAGCATAACCGACATTAATACCAATTAATTCAAATGGTAAATTATAAAACATAGTAAGGGCCATTCCGACCATCATACACATTGTTTTGGCTTTTCCAGCCATAGACGCGGCGACTACTTTTCCTTTATTGCCACTCGCCATTTTAAAAGCATCGACAAATACATCTCTAGTTATAATAATGACCGGTATTGAAATACTAATAAAGCCATCATAAGCAAGCATAATAAGTAAGCCATTAACTAATACTTTATCGGCTATGGCATCCATCACTTTGCCAAAATCTGTAACTAAGTTTCTACTCCGAGCAATATGTCCATCTAAAAAATCTGTTAACGCCGCTAGAATAAATAATACTCCGGCAATAATATATTTTAAATCGACGACTATTTTTCCGGCAACTACAAATGTTGGAAATTCTATTCCTAAATTATACCAAGGAATTATTAACATTATTAATATAATAATTGCTGTAATAATTCTTCCTATTGTTAACTTATTTGGTAAATTCATAACAACCATCCTACCTATCAAATTCTACATAACTAATTGCATTACTTTTGGTATTCCCGACTGTAATTTGTCTAATACTCCAAAATATTGCTAATATAACTAAAAGAAAAATAATTAAATAAATACCTATATAATACTTTTTACTATATTTTCGTGGTTTCTTAGTGTAGGGACTAACAATTTTTCCCGTTTCTTCTTTGGCATCCATTTTAGCTTGTTTTTCAATGGCTTTAATCGGAATTTTAGAGGTATATTCAAACATATACTCATTAAATTCGTCAATTAATTTATCTCCATCTAATCCTAAATATTTCGCATAATTAAGTAAATAATTTTTAAGTTCATATATATCTTTAAAACAACCAATATTACCACTTTCAATATTTAAAAGATATTCCATTTTAATATTTAAATCACTACTTGCTTCTTCTAGCTTTACCCCTGAAGATTCTCTAGTCTCCTTTAGGAGGCTACCAATACGAACCAAGGTATTCACATCCTTTTTAATAAATTAAATAAATAATATCTCATAAGCCATGTTCTGTACCCTTTAAAGGGCGACAAATATTTATCTCCTAGTTATCCTAGGCCCTTACGCCATTTTATTCTTTTGTAAGAGTTCTCCGACCATAATTTGGATTTCTCACTCGTGGGGTTTACCGCGTTCCATTTCCACCGTTTCCAGTTTGTACGTTACTATGGCACTTTATAGCTACTCCAACCATAAGTTCCCTTTTAGGTTGTTTTACTGCCGTTAGTTAAAAACTACCTTAGGTTATTTTTTCCCTAAGCACGAACACTAAAGTCATCGCAGACTTTGTGAGCATGGACTTTCCTCTACATAATACTTATGCAGCATTTGTCTCAATATTATTCATATTTTCCAAAAACAACTTTTTCTAATTGACTTATTCTTTTTAATAAATCAACATTTGATGTACCACTACTAGGGGAAGACTCACTTGCTACTAATTGCTCTCTTAAAGAACGAATTTCTGCTTTAAGTTTACTATTATCTTCCGTTAAATCTTTAATTTCCTTTTCATTTCTTTTTATGATGCTTATAAATTCGGTATAATCACGTATAACCATATCTAAGTATTTATCAACTTCTTGAGGTCGATAACCCCTAGCATCAATCTTAAACTCCTTATCTAATATCTCTTGAGGCGTTAAGTAAATCTTATCGCTATACATCTTATCACTTCCTTTATATTTCCTATTATATAATTTTTTAGGGTATTTTGTCAATTAGTCTCTATTTATTGTTGTAAATGTATTTATTTACCCAATAACTAACCACGCCTAAAAGGCGTGGTTTTCTCTAAGCCTATAAGGCTTTAATATTTACCAGCACTCATACGAATGCTGGCTTTCTCTTT
>CANQYU010000052.1 GCA_947628145.1 uncultured Bacilli bacterium
ATCTTCCCTATTTTTGGAACAATTTTATTAATTACTTTAGGAAAGAATTATGCTAAAAATAAGTTACTTAAAAATATTTTTAATTATGAAAAAGAATATAGTAAGTATTTAGTACAAGACCAAAATATTGCGAAAGAAATCAAGGAGAAAAAACTGGATAATATTAATTATTTACTTAATAGAACTAATCATTTTGTTAGTACAGGAAATGAGATAACGTACTACAACTTTGGCGAAAAATTCTATCCCGAATTATTAAAAGAACTTAAAAAAGCCGAAAAGTTTATCTTTATGGAATACTTTATTATTAATGAAGGCCTTATGTGGAATGGGATTTTAGATATTCTAAAAGAAAAAGCAAAAGAAGGAGTAGATGTAAGAATTTTATATGATGATATGGGAAGTATTGCCATGCTTTCTACGAACTATGCCAAAATATTAGCAAAATTTGGCATTAAATGTATTCCGTTTAATAAAGTAAGTCCTTTTAGAGGAATATTTATGAATAACCGAGACCATCGTAAGATGACGATTATTGATGGGAAGGTTGCTTTCTCAGGAGGTGTTAATTTAAGTGATGAATATATTAATGTTAATAGTAGATTAGGTATTTGGAAAGATAACGGAATTAAAATAGAAGGAAATGCCATTTGGAATTTAACAGTAATGTTTTTAACTTTATGGAACGCTAATAACAATGAAGATAAAGATATTACCAAGTTTAAATATGAATTTATGAGTATTAAGCATAATGGTTATGTAATCCCTTATGGGGTAGCTCCTCTACACAGAGATTTAATCGGCGAAGATGTTTATATCAATATGATTAATAGTGCAAAAGATTATTTGTATATAATGACACCTTATTTAATTATTGATACCGATATGGTTAACGCTTTAACAAGAGCTGCCAAAAGAGGGGTTGACGTAAGAATTATTGTCCCAGGTATTCCAGATAAAAAAGTGGTATATACGCAAACTACTTCATTCTTTAAAGTTTTACATGATAGTGGAGTTAAAATCTATAAATATACGAATGGATTTGTGCATTCTAAAGTATTCTTATCAGATGATGTACGAGCAGTCGTAGGAACAATAAATATGGATTATCGGAGTTTATACTTACACTTTGAAAATGGTATTTATATGGAAGATGTTAAAGTTATTAAAGATATTTTAGCAGATTTTAAAGAAACATTTGAAGAATCACAAAAATTAGAAGATAAAGATGTTAAAGCGGGATTTATTAAGTCTTTATGGCAAGCCGTATTGCGTTTATTTGCACCATTGTTCTAGGTTGAATATATAAAGATAGTTTATTATTTTTTATAAATATAATTTATATGGAGAAATATGGGAAATTTAAAATTACGAAAACTGATTCAGGAAGAAATAACTTGGAAAGATAAAAATAAAGATGAACATAAATGTCATTTTGTAATACATTGTATTTTAGAAGTTAAAACGAAACAAAATATTATGAAGTATTATGATGTTAAAAAATGTGAGAAATGTTTATCGTTTAAAAGTATATCCAAATGGCACAATGTAAGTGGTTGTATTTTTGGAGAACTTACACCAAAACAAAAAGAACTGCCAATTATTAAGGCGGTAGGAGATAATTATTATACCATTGGATTTCAAAATTTAAAAAATGTAACTTATGAAGGAGAACGGAAATGAAAATAAGAGAAGCGCAAATGGAAGATGCTCCAAGACTTAACTTTTTATTAACATTATTAATTCGAGATGAAAAGCAATACGACGGAAGTATTAATGAAAATTTCGTTGTAACTGATATGTACGAAAGTTTTATCGGTGACTCCAAAAGAATTCTTTTCGTAGCGGAAGATGATGAGAAAATAATTGGTTATTTATATGGTTATATTATAGATGGTGACGAGGTTCAAACTGAAAGTATTGCGAAACTTGATGCTTTATTTGTTGATGAAGGTTATCGCAGAATGGGAGCAGCTGAAGCATTAATCGACCACTTTAAAGTATGGGTTATTAACCATAATATTTCTAAAATGGTAGTTAATGTTTGTAGCGCAAATTATAAAGCAAAAAGTTTATATCAAAAGAAAGGGTTTAAAACTACTAAAGAGACAATGACTTTAGAAATAAAATAACGACTTATGTTAAGCCGTTTTAATTTTTAGATAAAATTGTTACTTTATTATTTTTATCAACACTTAAGAGAGAAATATTTTCGAGTTTTTGATGCTTAGTTTTTAAATAATTATTTAACCAAGTTTTGGTTTTTTTAGATTTTTTTAATTCTTCGCTATCGATACTACCATCAACCACAAGGATATGACTTAAAGTTTGTTTTTTACTATTCTTTTGAATAGTATTTTTAATATCATTGCTAGTTAGAGGTTGAGAAGCACCTTTCATTAGAATAGAAACATCTCCCGAAGGTTCTAAAACTGCTGAATCTAACTCATTAATATCAAAGCACCCTTTAAGACGACAGTGTTCTAAGACTTTAGCAACACTCATTTTCGCTTTATCTAAATTAGGATAATTAAAATTATTATTTTCAAATAGGATGATCGGTTCCCCGTCAATAAATTCCTCTAATGAATGATTTTGAAGCGACAGTAAAGAGGCAAGATACCCAATGAGCGCAAAAACAATAATAGCAATTAAGCCATCATATAAAGGAGTATCTAAACTTATGATACTATCCGCAGCGATTGATCCGATAGTAATACTTAAAATATAATCATATAAAGTTAAATTCTTAATTTGCTTTTTGCCTAGTATTTTAACAATTATAAATAATGCTATAAACATTACAGTAGCTCTTAATATTATTTCCATTATATATCACCTAATTTTAGATATACCCGAGTTAAATAAATTTATACTAAATTATAAATCGACTTCTTTTTTAAACCTTATATTTTATAATCTAATTATGAAAAAGATAATATTATTTATAATTATTTTAAGTTCAATAGGTTGTACTAGGAAAGAAGAATTAATTATGGAACAAGAATACGATAATAATTATATAGAAACGATACCAGATATGGCGGAAGATTATATTAATAATTTATTAGATAACAAAACTATATTATCTTTAAAAGAAATAGATAAATATAATAAGGAAATAGAAAGTAAAAACGAGTATTTGTATGATTTAGATATTAAAACTTTAAATAAAGAGGAAATAATAAACTATATTAATATGTATACGATTCCTACTTTACCAAAATATAATGAGGGAAAAGAAATTACAGCCGAAGAAGTTAAGAGTACTTTAGAAAATAGAAATATCGATAAGATACCTAAAGAAGTTAAATTAAAAAAAGGATTAGTCGTTAAAAGAGCTAATCTTAGATCATTTCCAACAGAAATAGGTTTTTACGATAACATAAATAGTAGTAACTTTGATAGAATACAAGAAACCGAAGTTACAGTTAATTCACCAGTTTTAGTTATACATAGTAGTAAAGATAATAAATATTTTTTAGTTATGACGAAAACTTATGTGGGTTGGATAAAAGAAGAAGATATTGTTTTAGTTAGTGATGAAGATTATGATTATTTTGTTAATAGCCAAAACTTTGCAGTAATAACAGATGCTTATATGAATGTAAATGATACGATTTTAGATATGGGGGTTAAATTACCTTATAATAGAACTCGCGAAAATGGTTATGAGTTAGTAATACCGATTAAAGATAAAGATGGAAATTTACTTAAGAAACGGATAACGGTTTCAAAAGATAAAGCTCATATAGGTTATTTACCTTATACTAAGAAAAATTTGTATATAGAATCTTTCAAATATGAAGATGTCCCTTATAGTTGGGGTGGGAAAGACTCAGGAGTAGATTGCTCTAGTTTTGTATCTAATGTTTATAAAACCTTTGGATTTGTATTTCCAAGAAACACAAGTAGTCAAAATAATAGTGTGGGTAAAATAATATCTTTAGAGGATAAAACTAATAATGAGAAATTGAAAATTATGGAAGAATACCCAGGTAATCTTTTATATGAAGATGGGCATGTTTTAATATATTTAGGCATGAAAAATAATAAACATTATGTCATTAATGCTTCCGGAAGTATTTTAAAAGTGGTGGAAGAAGAGTTAGATACAAGTCACCATTTAGATAAAATCAAAAAGTTAGTTTTAGTTAGTTAAATTTGCGATATAAAATAATTCCATCTTGATTTCTTAGAAATAGATTATGAACACCGGGAAAATTTATATATTCGGTATGATATTCTTTAAAGGTATCTAAAGTATTGGGTAGATTATAAAGTTTAGCAAGATTAGGAAGATAATGACTTTTTGGGGTAGTATTATATAAATACGCAATCAACATGCGTCCACTAATATTTAAATGAGTATTTAAAACATCTACTACTTGTTTTTTAAAGTAATCTAAATCTTCTTCATATCTCAAAATATTAGATAACCAAATATTATCATAGTTTCTGTTTATATTAGCATGATAAATATCCGTTGTTATAAATTCAATAGTAGTATTTACTAACTTGTTTTTAAGTTCTTCATAATATTTAGGATTTAAATAGAGATTATAATTTTTAAGATATTGCCATCTTTCTTCATCACACTCAAATAATTTTCTAATTATATAGGGTTTATAGGTATTAAATAATTCTTCCCAGAAATAGTAAGCATTATAGTTTAAGCTTCTTAGAGTGTCTTTGATTTTGGAGTAAGTTTCTTTATTAAAGACTTTTTCATTACGTTCATATATTCCGGGATAATTCATATAACAAAAGAACTTTAAAAATTCTTTTAAACTAACTTGCAGAATAACTGCATATTTTAAATAGAAATAATATTCAGTATAAGGATTAACATCCAAAATAGTAACATCTTTACAACCTTTTAAAATGGCATTAAGAGCTTGATCGCCAGAAGAACCAACAGTTAATAAAGATTTATTTTCTAATTCAAAAAAGTTGATATAACCAGTAATATTTTCGGTAGTAAAAGGATAAATTAAAGGGAAACTCAAAGATTCTGCTTCATCTTCACACGCTTTATCTTCACATCTTTGTTTAGCACTTGCTATAATTTGTTCGTTCATTTTAATCTCCCCTTTTGGTGGTATTTATCTTAACATATTGTTTTTAAGATTGCAATAAATGTTATAAATATATTATAATTAAGATGAAAGGAGTTTATATATGGCAGTAG
>CANQYU010000053.1 GCA_947628145.1 uncultured Bacilli bacterium
AATCCCAAATTAAGGGATTTTACTTATACAATTATATTTTTTTATAATATTGGGAATTTCCAACACTATTCAATAAATAATCTTTAATCATTTTTACTAAAATAATTTATACCAATGGCATCTCTAACATCTTTTAAAGTTTCTTGAACAACTAATCTTGCTTTTTTGCTTCCGTCTTCTAACATTTTATCTACAAGCTCCATATGTTCTTCATAATATGCTCTAGTTTCCCGTATAGGTGTTAGTATATCTTCAACTACTTGAAATAAGAATTTCTTTACTTTAACGTCTCCTAATCCTCCTCTTTGATAATGAGCTTTAAGTTCGTCTAAATTCTTATATTCTGGTAAATATTTTTGAAAATCTTCGTCTGTCGCAAAAGCATCTAAATAAGTAAATACTGGATTATTTTCTACTTTCCCTGGGTCCTCCACCCGAACATGTTCAGGGTCAGTAAACATACTCATAATTTTTTTTCTTACAATTTCCGAATTATCTGATAAATATATACAATTACCAAGTGATTTACTCATTTTAGCTTTACCATCAATTCCCGGTAATCTAATACAAGCTTGATTATCTGCTAAAACAGCTTGCGGTTCTTTTAAAACATTTCCATATATATTATTAAAAGTATGAACTATTTCTTTACATTGTTCTATTAAAGGCAATTGGTCTTCTCCGACTGGAACTAAATCAGCTTTAAAGGCCGTAATATCCGCGGCTTGACTAATTGGATAAGTTAAAAAGCCCACTGGTACTGATTCTCCAAAACCTCTTTCTTTAATTTCTGTTTTAATGGTGGGATTTCTCTTTAATCTAGCTAATGTAACTAAATTTAAATAATGCATCGTAAGCTCAGTTAACTCTGGCACTTGAGATTGCACAAATATTGTTACTTTACTAGGGTCTAATCCAACTGCTAAATAATCTAACGCGACCTCTTTTAAACTTTTTCTTATTTTTTCTGGGTCTCGAGAATTATCCGTTAAAGCTTGTAAATCGGCAATTAAAATATACATATCATATTCATTACTATTTTGTAATTTTACTCGATTTTTAAGACTACCTGCATAATGTCCTAAATGCAATTTCCCGGTTGGTCTATCTCCCGTTAGTATTACTTTTTTCATAATGCATCACCTCTTAAATTATACCATGCCAAACTTATTCTGTAAATTATTATCAAAAGTCTTTAATAATTCCCTATCCTTATTCTTTTATGTCAAATACCCAATTTTTTAATCTTATTTTCAAAAAATTTGCTATAATTATAATAGGTGATAATCTATGGAAGAAAATAAAGGTTTAAAAATAGCACTTATTATTCTTATAATTTTAACTATCATTGTTTTTATAGGTATAACTTTATTATATGTTTTTGATAAAGAGCCCTCTTCTAAAGAAACCAGCACCTATTCTTCTAAAGCCATAGATGTAATGAAAGAATATAATATTTTCGAAGAAATTCAAAATAAAGAATATTCTAAAACTCTAGAAATAGTATTAGAAAATAATCTCTTTAATACTAATTATTTAGACGAATATTATAAAATAAATTATTTATCTATTGCAGATTTTCCTAAACTTATTACAGAATTATTAGACAAAAACTATAATAGTACCGAAATTAATTATGTTTTAGAGAATTTTAAAAATAATATTAGCATATTATTAAATATGGCTCATATAGATATTTTACAATTTAAAGACATCCCTAATTTTGATATAACTAAATTAGAACGTTACTTAAAATATCAAGAAACTAATTCTAACTATGAAATAAAAACAGTTGTTACTTATGTTAATATTGGATTAGATAAAGATGGTTATTCCGATTATATTACTTATAATTCCGAAGAAGCAACGAATCTTACTCTCCTTGTAAATAAATATCATAAATTACCTGACGATTACGAACCTAGCGATTTAGTTTCTCTAAGTTATGGTTCTAGTTATAAATTAAGAAAGGAAGCCGCGGAAGCTTTCGAAAAATTAACCGCCGCGGCTATTCTAGAAAACGTTTATTTCTATCCTTTTAGTGCTTATCGTTCTAATGATTTACAAAATCGTTTATATACTAATTATGTTAATAGAGATGGGAAAGAAAAAGCTGATACTTATTCCGCTCGTCCTGGTTTTTCTGAACATCAAACTGGACTTGCTGTCGATATTCGGAGTAGTACTTTAAATGACAATTTAACTCCTGAACATTACAATTGGGTCTTAAATAATTCTTATAAATTTGGTTTTATTGTTCGTTATCCTAAAGGTAAACAATATATTACTCAATATATGGAAGAACCATGGCATATTCGTTATTTAGGTATTGACCTCGCGACTAAAGTTCATGATTCTGGTCTTACTTATGACGAATATTATGATTTATATTTAGAAACTCGTTAAGAGTTTTTTTCATTTAAAAACTACCATTTTTTGGTAGTTATTTAAGTAAAAAATCTACTGGTAATTGATTTTCATTAGAAACATCATTTTTTATTTTAGCAGAATCTACTTTCATAGTTTCCATTGCCCGGTTATATAAAGCCACGGCTTGAGGCTTCATTTCTGGAGCTTGAGCTAACATAAAATTAGCCGCAGCAATTAAATTTTGAGCTAACATTAAATTTTCTAAATTATTTAATTTAGCCTTTATTGTATCAATTCCACCCACTATTAAATCAGATTTATCCAATTTACAATACCTCCTATTATTATTATAAATATAAACAAATTAAAAAGTCTAGTAAAATCAGCTTACTAGACAATAATTTTATATTAAACTAATTCAAGTTTAACAGCTAAAGCGTCATCTCCAACACGTTCTTTAAGTTTAATAATTCTTGTATAACCACCATTACGTGTTTCATAACGCTTAGCAAGTTCATTAAATACTTTATCCACAACTTGAGCATCATTGTATAAAAATGCTAAAGCTTTTCTTCTTGCTCCTAAAGTACCATTTTTTCCGTAGGTAATCATTTTATCAACAAATTTTCTAACCTCTTTAGCTCTTGCTTCTGTTGTAACTACGGATTCATTCATAATTACATCCCGTGTAATATTGGCTAAGATGCTTCTTCTTTGTCTTGTTTCTCTACTTAATTTTCTATATAACATATTTTAGCCTCCTTAATCTCGGAACTTAAGTCCCATTTCTGCTACTTTATCTAAAACTTCTTTAAGTGATTTCTTACCTAAATTCCGTATTTTAGTAACTTCCACTTCTCTTTTGGAAATAAGGTCTTGAACCGTATGTATACCGGCTCTTTTTAAGCAATTGTAAGCTCTTACTGAGAATTCTATTTCTTCAATAGGAGTTTCTAAAGTCTTAGTTATAGTGTCTACTTTCTTTTCTTGCATTAAACCAGTAACATCGCTTATAGCATTTAAATCAGCGACAATATTAAAATGTTCAATTAATATTCTTGCTGCTAAAGCCATAGCTTCTTCTGGTGTCATACTACCATTAGTATTAATTTCCATGGTAAGTTTATCATAATTTTCATTTTGACCTACCCGCGTAGATTCAACCTCATATTTAACAAGTTCAATTGGAGTGTAATTAGAATCAATGGCAATTACTCCCACTTTATTTTCAGCAAATAATTTTTTATTTTCTTTAGCATCGACATAACCTTTACCATTAAATACGGTAACCTCCATATCGATTTTGCCACCCTCAACTAAGTTACAAATAACTAAATCGGGATTAATTACATCAACATCAGCATTTTGTTCAAAATCTCCCGCTGTAACAGGACCTACTGTATCTTTAAATAATCTTAAAGTTTTAACCTCTTCAGTATGATTTTTAACAACCATATTTTTAAGAGCTAAAACAATACTTGTTACATCCTCAACTACTCCATCAATTTTTTGGAATTCATGTAAAACTCCTTCAATTTTTACGGATGTAACAGCACTCCCTGGTAAACTTGATAACATAACTCTTCTAAGTGCATTCCCAATAGTTGTTCCAAAACCTCTTTCGAGGGGTTCTAATTCAAATTTTCCATAGTGATTGCTTTCTTGATATTCTGCAATTCTATATTCTGGTTTTTCAAAACTAATCATATTCCTATAACCCTTTCTTTATCTTAATTATTTTCTAGGACGTTTTGGTGGACGACAACCATTATGTGGCACAGGTGTTTCGTCAGTAATTGATAAAATCTCTAGACCAGCACTTTGTAAAGACCTAATTGCTGTTTCTCTTCCAGCTCCTAAACCTTTAACCACAACATCTACTTTTTTAACTCCTTGGTCCATTGCCGCTTTACCAGCCGCTTCTGCACTCATACCTGCTGCAAATGGAGTTTTCTTTTTACTACCTTTATATCCAATAGTACCACTTGAAGCCCAAGCAATAACACTACCATCTTTTTCTGTAATAGTAACAATTGTATTATTATAAGTAGAATTAATATGAGCAACAGCTTCCGGAATATTCTTTTTAACTTTTCTTTTTCTTCTATTATATGCCATAAATTAACCTCCTACTTTCCTACTTTTTTCTTGTTAGCTACTACTTTACCTCTACCCTTACGAGTATGAGCATTACGGTTAGTTCTTTGTCCTCTTACTGGAAGACCTTTTTTATGTCTAACCCCTTGGTAGCAACCAATTTCCATTTTATTTTTAATATTCATTTGCACAACCCGTCTTAAGTCACCTTCAACAACATGGTTATCTACTTCTTTTCTTAAACGAGCTATCTCATCTTCTGTTAAATCTTTAACTTTAGTCGCTGGGTTTACTCCCGCAGCTTCACAAATTGTTTTTCCTAAATTATTACCAATACCATAAATTGCAGTAAGTCCTACAAATACTTGTTTTTCGCTTGGTAATTCAATATTCTTTATTCGTGCCATAATTACCTCCTATCTTAGCCTTGAGTTTGTTTGTGTTTTGGATTATCACAAATAACCATAACTTTTCCTTTTCTTCTAATTATTTTGCACTTTTTACAAATCTTTTTTACTGATGGTCTAACTTTCATTATAATACCTCCATTATCTTTTATTCCATGTTATACGCCCACGTGTTAAATCATAAGGCGAAAGTTCTATTGTTACCGTATCACCTGGTAGAATACGAATCATATTTACTCGCATTTTACCAGAAACGTAGGCTTTTACAGTAAATCCATTT
>CANQYU010000054.1 GCA_947628145.1 uncultured Bacilli bacterium
TTATCTTTTTGTACCCATTTTCCATCACTTGTTGGTTGAGTTCCTGTATTATTTGTTCCGGAATATATCATTCTTACTGTTCCATTTTCATTTATTCTAATTATTCTCCACCAATAATTTCCGAATTTTACCCAATTATTATTTACTGTACCACGATAGTAATATGTTGTCCCATCACTTGTTGTCGCTTTATATATTCCATTTTCGTTTAATTCACAATTTCCACTATTATGTTCAGCATTATTTGTTCCTGGAGCACATGCTGGCCCGGTAATTTTTGATGCTTCTTTTATATTACTTGCATCTATTTTTAATTTAGCAAGCATCGTTTCTAACGATGTTGCCCGTTTAAAGTATAATACACAACTTGTACCACCTTTGGTTAACTTATTTATTGTTAAATTCCAATTGGGGTTACTCCATATTGGGATTGCTTCATTTGTACACATACTTTGTTCTGCATCTAATACATAGCCATCTTCTTTACTTGGTATCTCATTTTGTTGTTTATATATTCCATTTTCTTGTTCTACATTTATTGCTAATATATTTATATCTGGTTCAGCTTCACTTTCCCCTATGGTTACCTCTCCACTAAATACTCCATTATTATCATAACTTTGGTCTTCACTTTCATTTGGATATTCTATTATGACATAATAACTTACTTTCTCTCCCGTTGGACTTGCATTTATAAATTCGTCTTGTACTAATATTTCTTGATTACTTGTTATTGTTCCCTCTCCTACTGGGGAACCTAATTTATCGATGTTACTTATTTTACATTCTTCATAGACCATTTGTCCACCGGCTACATTTTGACTTTTTCTATTACAACTTGATGTTACATCTTGTAACTCTGTTACTTTATATACGGTATATTTTAATTTTGTTTTTAAAGTATTAGTTATTTCTTTATATATTACATTATAGGAAACTAAAATATTATCTCCGGTTGCTTTTACATCTATTCTTGATACATCTTTATGGCCAGGAAGCATATCTTTTGCATTAAAATTTAATCTTCCCTCTATTTCTATAGTTGCCCCATTTATATTTGCAGTTGTTACTTTAGTTTTGGCTCCATCTCCTTGAAACAATGTTTTTCCTACAAAATATGCTAAACTTACCCCTATTCCTAATATTAATACACTTATTATTACTATTATTCTTTTATTCTTCTCCAATGTAATATTCCTACTTTCTTCAAAATGAAATATAATTTAACCAACATTGTGTTGGCGTTTATAACAAAATAATACCAACATTTTGTATGCTTGTCAAGAGGTGATATATTGAAAATTATAGCAAACGACTATCGAGCTAATGAGGTTTTTAGAATAATAAGAGAGAATAGTGGCAAAAGTCAAAAAGAATTCGGCAAGCAAATAAATAGAAGCACTACAGCTATTCAATATTATGAATATGGCGAAAGAAATTATGATTTTGAACTCTTACTAAAAATAGCTAAAAAAGAAAATTTAAATATCATTATTGAAAGTAAAAAATAATATATAATTTAATCTTTTTAAATACCTTTTACCCTAAAAAACTAACGTAACATTTATTTTATAAATGAACGTTTTTTTATTTTACCCTTTTTCCATAATTTACCTCTTGTTCTATACTAATGTTCGTTTTATAATTAAAGTGTAAGGAGGAAAAAATTATGGAGAATATATATTTAAAAAGAAATTTTTTATGTATTGACCTTAAAAGTTTTTTTGCTAGTTGTGAATGTTTAGAAAGGAATTTAAATCCCTTTGCTTTTCCTTTAGTTGTAGCTAATCCTACCCAAGGAAATGGAGCCATTACTTTAGCTGTTACTCCTTATTTAAAAGCCCAAGGAGTTAAATCTCGAGGCCGCCTTTATGAAATACCTAAGAATATTAAATACAATATTGTTAAACCTCATATGAATTTATATATTAAAAAAAGTAAAGATGTAATCAAAGTTTATTTAAAATATGTAGCCGAAGAAGATTTACATATTTATTCCATTGACGAATGTTTTTTAGATGTTACTGATTATTTAAAAATGTATAAAAAAACTGCTTGGGAACTAGCCATTGATATCTTAAAAGATATTCAAAAAACAACCGGTTTATGGGCTACTTGTGGAATTGGTCCCAATATGCTTTTAGCTAAAGTAGCGATGGATATTGAAGCTAAACACAACAAAGATTTTATTGCCGAATGGGATTATCAAGATATACCAACCAAATTATGGAAAATTACTCCCCTATCTAAAATGTGGGGTATTGGTTCCCGAATGGAAAAAAATTTAAATAAATTAGGTATTTATTCGGTAGGTGATTTAGCCCATTATAATCAAGCTAAATTAAATTCTTTATTTGGAGTTATTGGCATAGAACTTTGGGAGCATGCCAATGGTATTGATTTAAGTCGAATTTCTCCTCCTAAAGAAGAAGCGCAAAGTTATTCCCATTCCCAAGTATTATTTAAAGATTATAATGGTAATAATATCAAACTAATTATCAAAGAAATGGTGGAGGTTTTAACTGCTCGACTTAGAAATAATCATAAAATATGTCAAGTAGTCGGTTTAGGAATTGGTTATTCTAAAAATGTAGGTGGTGGTTTCTTTCACCGAATTAAGTTAGCTAATTTTACTGATAAAGAAGAAGAAATAGAAAAAATTTGTTTATTAATTTTTGATAAATTTTATGAAACTTTACCTATTAGAAAAGTTACAATTGTATGTGGAGCCTTAAGTGATAAAGTTGGTTTACAATTAAATTTATTTGAAGAGGTAGAACTTTTAGAAGAAAAAGAAAACTTAAATTATGCTATTGATAATATTAAAAATCAATATGGCAAAAATGCTATTTTAAAAGCTTCTTCTCTTCTTCAAGATTCCACCATTAAAGTTCGTAATCAAAAAATTGGAGGTCATAATGCATGACTAGTCGAGGTTTAATTAAATGGCAACCCTTTAATTCTTTAATAACGGCCAATCAAGTATTAACCGAAATAAATAATACTAAACAAATAGCTAAACCCATGTTTTTCCCGGAAAAAATTCAAGAATTAAACGAAAAAATTATGGAAGCTTATTATGCTCAAAATATAATTACCTTAATCATTTATCAAAATAATAAATTATATAAAATTAAAACCAAAATAAAAGAAATAGCTCCTAGTTTTAATACTCTTAAACTAAATAATAACCGAACTATTTCTTTTAATCAAATAATTGATATTAATTAATCTTTATAAACATAATAATATAACCAATTATGATATAATAAAGTTCCATGAGCATGCCATATATAAAGAGGCGGATTATTAGGGTCATTATCTTTATAATAATTTTTAGGAACCTCAATATTTAACCCTTTATCTAAATCTCTATGATATTCTTTATCTAAAGTTAATAAAGAATATTCAGCATGCCCTGTAATAAAGATTTTTGAACCATCTTTACTTTCAACTAAATAAACTCCACTTTCATCTGACTTACTTGCTATAATTAAGTCTTTTTTATTTTGAATTTCTTCTTCAAACATACTACAATAACGAGACTGAGGAATATAAAAAGTACTATCAAAACCTTGAACTAATTTAGTCGGAGTAACAATATAATGTTCATATAAACCGGACAATTTAGCTGGTAAATTATATCTATTAATTCCATAAAAATATTGTAAACCAAACTCGGAAGCCCAACATAAAAAAATGGTGCTTCTAACATTAGTTTTCGTATATTTAAAAAATTCTTTTAATTCTGTAATATAATCTATATTATTATAAGGTATATGCTCTAAAGGAGCCCCTGTAATAATCATTCCATCATAATACTCATCTTTAATACTTTTAAAAGAACGATAATATTTTTTAAAATAAGCTACTTTTTCTGGAACTTTATTTTTCGTATCTAAATAAATAAAATCTAATTCTACATCTAATACAGGAGTAGCTAAAGCTCTAATAAGTTGACTTTCGGTATCTTCTAAAGTAGGCATAAGATTTAATATCCCTACTTTAACATGAGGTTTATCACTTAATTTAGAAATAAATTTTACATCAGGTAATTCTTTTTTTACCATTAAATTCTTTTTTAAATATATGGCCATATTTCACCTTCTAACAAATTATCTTATTAAAATACCTTAAATATTTTTTGAACTTATGATTTTTAAAAGTAAATCATAATTATCGTCTAAAGCCATTTTATTCTTTTTAATAGTACCACATTTAACACATTTATAAATAATTTTAAGTGTATCATTCTTACCTTTAATAGCATCTATTGGTTTTAAAATTCCCCGACAAGGATTTTGACGGTCTCCCGGATTATTATCTACATGAAGACTACATAAACAATTAGGACAATGGTCTCTAGCAGTATAGTTTAAAGGTTCAACTGGGGTATGACAATTTACACAAATAAAAGCTTCATCCACCATTTTAAATTTTTTAGTTTCCATAAACTCTCCTACGGCATATTTTTAAGAGCTAAATTCATTTCTCGATTAATTATTTTATTTATTTTATTATTTTTTTCATTAATTTTTAAATATTTTCGAACATAATCAAGAGGTAAATATATTAATTTAAAATTGCCATTTTGTTCGTATTCGTCTAAATTCATTTTCGCTACATCATATTTACTATCAGTATTAATTTTAAAATAATAAATTTCTACACTCCGATTATTTCCCCTTTTTTGATAATCTTTAAGAAAATATTTAATAACATAAAAAGGTTCATATTGGCCTCTAAGGGTTATTCCTGTTTCTTCTTTTATTTCCCTTTTTAAAGCTTTTACTAAGTCTTCATTTTCTTTTACATGTCCTCCGGGAAATTGAGGTGTTCCAAAAGATGTACCTAATAAAATTTCATTTTGACTATTAACTAAAATAGCTTTTACTCGCACTATTTTCTCGGTAATTTCTTCTTCTGCTAATTTATTATAATTATATATTTTTGTTTTCATAATTATTCCTCACCAATATATTATCTTAAATTTAGCCAGATTACTACCCTTAAATTTTAACTTTACATAATTTTTTGCCTTTATTTAATTGCAATTCTCAAGTTTTATGTTATAATGTTTTTATGGCTCGTTGGTGAAATGGTTAACACATTACCCTCTCAAGGTAACATTCATG
>CANQYU010000055.1 GCA_947628145.1 uncultured Bacilli bacterium
ATCCCGGTAATTAGCCGGAATTACAAGTCTATTTTTATCATCAATATTATGATGATGCTCGCCCATGAACATTTTAAAGCCCCCACTTTCTACCACAATGCACCACTGCTTACCATAATATTACCAAACTAATGGAATTAAATCAATATTTAAGTGTTCGCCTGTTCCTAAAAATTTAATATTTTACAACAATTTTACAAATAAAAAAAATATAAGCTTGACGTTTATATTTTTCGCTCTTTTTTTAAATTTTTAGGTTTAATATTTTCTTTAATTATATATTTGGGTATATCTTGAAATCTTCTATTATTCCTTTCTATATAATTTTGAAAATTTAAAAAAGCTTCCCCTAGTTCGTCAGAACTTATTATACTATAAAGCATTCTTGCTTCTCTTTCCATAATATTTAAATCTTGTTTAAAGCCTTCAACTAATTGAGCATCATAACTAGCCACCATAACTATTGTTTTAGCTTCATTTCTTAAAGTATTAATTATTTTTATAATTTCTTCTTTCGAATAAAAATCTTGTTCTAAGCTATTTAAAATATTAATATCACTTAATATCATAACTTTTTTAATAGCTTCTCCCTCTTTATAATAATAATTTTTAATACCATATTCTTCACTTACAACCTCTTTTAACATTTCTAATAATGGGGTTAAACTAGGTATTAAAACCATTTCTTGTCTTTCATATTTACTAGTCATTCCTCTTAAATAATAATTATAACTTTTTTGCTCACTTAAAATCTCTTTGGATAAAGCCACAATTTCTTCTCCTAATTTAGCTCGAGCATTATAAGTAGTTTTATATTCTTCTTCTAAAGCTTCTAATTTTTTAACATTAGCTAAATAACTACTTGCTTCTTTTAAAACTAACTCTAAAAAATCCTTTTTTTCTTTATTTCCCATTTTAACACCTAAATTTCTAATGCCCCTATTATAATTTAGAGCTTTTAAAAAGTCAAACAAAAAAAGAGGTTACCCTCTTTAAAATAAATATCCGCCTAGAATAATTGCTAATAATATATATAAAACTATTATTAAGAATGCACTATTGGCAAGGCCAAATCCTCCATTTCCTCCACAAGAAGAATTATTAGAAGAATTGCCTTTACTACAACATCCCATGGGACACCTCCTTGTATTTATTAAAAAAAGACTAAATGAAAGCTCCTACGATGATAATTAACAGAATAAATAGAACTAAAATAATCGCTGCGCCAATACCATTACCATATCCACAGTTATTCATAAATCATTCCTCCTTTATTTGTCTTTTCACTTATATATTACGTTAAAAAATATTTTTGGTGCTGGGCAAATACATCAAAGTACAAAAATCTTTAAAATGCTTGTTTTTTTAGCTTGTTATTGCTATAATTAGTTTATTGGAGGAAAAAATACATGAAAAAGAAAATATTATTACTAGGAGCTTCTGCCCTCTTACTTTGTGGATGTGGCAAAATACCAACTCTATCAAATGGTGATGAGGCTATTGTTAAATTTAATGATGGCCATATGATTAGTGCTAACGAGCTATACGAACAAGTTAAAAATACTTATGGACTTAATTCTTTAATTACTTTAATTGATACTTATATCTTTGAAACTGAATTATCAGACGAAGAAATCGAAAATGCTGATGCAACAGCTCAATATTCGGTTAAACAATTACAAGAAAGTTACGAAAATGAATCTGACATGCTAACCTATCTTTCTTATGTTTATGGGGTTAGTACCCTTGAAGAATATCAAGCTAGAGTATATTTAAGTTACTTACAAAATACCGCGATTGAAAATTATGTTAAAAATAATATTACGGAAAAAGAATTAAAAGACTACTACGAAAATAGTGTTTATCCTAATATGACTATTTCTCATATTTTAGTTAAAGCTGATACTGATAGTGATGCCGACGCGACCGAAAAAGAAGAAGCTGAGGAAAAAGCTAAAAACACCATTAAAGACATTATTAAAGAATTAGACGCTGCTAAAAAAGACAAAAAAGATATTAATGCTAAATTTACCGAATTAGCTAAAAAATATTCCCAAGATGATGGAACTAAAGACAAAGGTGGCGATTTAGGCGAAATCAATACTGGTGCTTATAATAATCAATATGACGAATTAGTTTCTGCCGCCGCTAAATTAAAAGATGGCGAATATTCTACAGATGTTATTACTACTGAAGCTGGTTATCATGTTATTTTAAAAACTAAAACTGGCGATAAAAAGAGTTATGACGATGCTTTAAGTGAAATGAAAGAAGCCATTATGGAAGATAAATTAACTGCCGATAGTGGTTTATCAGTTGATGCTATTGAGTATTATCGTAAAAAATATGATACTGATATTATTGATAGTGAACTAAAAAGCCAATACGGTAGATACATGAATAACTTAATTAATAGTGCTCGTAATCAAAACTAATTAAAATATCCACTTCTCAAGAAGTGGTTTTTTTATACTAAAAAAACTCTACACTAGGTAAAGTTTTCTTAAATATCTTCAATATATAAATCTATATCTATATTAGTATATCCTTTATTATATAAATAACTCTTTATTTTAAGTTTAGTAGTATTTATATCATATTTATTAATATATTTTGTATATAATCTTTTAACTATTTTTTCAATTTCTTTATTATTTTCTGGTATATCAATACTTTCTAAGTATATATTAATATCTTCTTTATTAAACCCTTTATTTATAAGTTCATTTAAAGTTTTATTAATAAATTCTTTTTTACTTTTTTTATTAGCTTTTAATTTCTTATTTATATATTTTTCTATTTTTTCTAAATATATACTTTTATTAATATTATCTAAGTATATATCTATATCTTTATAAGCAAACCCTAAATTAATTAAATCATTTCTTATTTTATTTTCTCCCACTGTATATAAATTTAACATATCATGTATATAAGCTTCTATATATACTTTATCATTTAAATATCCATCTTTTTTAAGTCTATTTATAGCATAATCTATTTCTGCCATTTTAAAATCTTTTTTCTTTAATAAGCTTCTTAATTCTTTTTCACATCTAAGCTTAATATTTATTGCTTTTAATCCCATATAATAAGCATTTAATAAATTATTTTCTTTAAGTATTATATTTAACTCTTTATCACTAATTTCTTTTTTTAATAATAATTCATATTTAATAATTATATCATCATATAATTTATAAATATTCTTATCTGTATATATTTTATATTCATTCCCTTTTCCCTTTTGATACTTTAATATTTTCATACTTACCTCACATTAATAATTTATCACAAATAATTTTTAAGTCAAGAAAAAACTCAAGTTATTATTAAACCTGAGTTAAGGTATTTCAAATTTATTTTTTTATTATATTTTAGATGGTATATATGGGTCGTCTACTGTTCCTTTACCTGAGAATGTTATATTAGCTTTCAGATTGATTACTGGACGCACACCAGGTACATCCCAGTTCGCACTATACCAGTTGACGCCGCCATTATTACCCACAAGGAACACGTTAGCATTACCGCTAGTGCCCAAGCAATACGGAGACATAGCCCAATAACAATTGCCAGTATATAGCCAATATCCATAATTGTTTTGACCTGCAAATCCTCCTGCATATATTGCCTCATCCATGGTTATTAAGCCTACTGGTACATCTAAAGCTCCATTCCCGGTACTACTATCACTTGTTGTAAATAAATCTCTTGTTTTATTTTTACATTCAAACGTTGGTTTTTGTTCTTCTCCTATAGCTGCATATTCACTTGAACTATCACTTTTTGCCACTCTATCAAATGGAGCATACCATGTTGCATTTGTTCCATATCCATAATTGTTATATCTTGTATCTCCATGATTACTTGTTGCTAACTCTCTATCATTACAAAATCCTGTTTCTCCATCTATTAGACTCTTATCCATGGTTGCTCCATTATACCAAGTTCTTAATACCCCTAATATTGTACTATCATTTGTATTTAAATGTGTTGATGCATAATTTCCTGCACTTAATACTCCATATTTAAATCCGACATAAGCATTATTATTAGTATCTATATTAAAAACACTTGTTCCAGTTTGTGAGTTCCCACTTGGTACCCATCTTCCATCGTCTTTATCTGGCTGATTTTCACTACTTATTTCTCCAGAATATATCATTCTTACTGTTCCATTTTCATTTATTCGGATTATTCTCCACCAATAATTTCCAAACTTTACCCAATTATTATTTACAGTTCCTCTATAATAATATGTTGTTCCCTCACTCGTTGTTGCCGAATATATTCCACTATCTGTCATTGCACATCTGCCACTATCGTGAGCAGAATTGTTTGTATTAACATCACATGCCAACCCTATAATTTGAGACACTGTTCCTTTTATATCACTACTATCTATTTTTAACTTAACGAGCATCTCTTCTGATGGCGTCTTATATTCTTCAAAATATAATACACATCCAGTTCCACTTTGAGTTAAATTTGATACTAACACTCCATGATTTTTATTATCCCATATTGGTTTAGCTTCATTGGAACACATACTTTTTTCATTTAATTGCCAAAAACCCTCACTTGGCATTTTATCAATTGGGTCATACTCTCCTGTATCCTCATTTTTGATGTAGGCTGCCATTATTTCTATATCTGGTTCTGCATCACTTGCTTCTACTGTTACTACTCCATCAAATCCTAATCCTATATCTTCATTTTGACTTGTCTCTTTATTTGGATATTCTAATATGACATAATAATATACTGTTAATCCATTAGCCATAGATGTAATAAACTCATCCCCGACTAATTCTGTTTTCCCCTCTCCAGTTAGAATGGTTCCACTTGCTATTGCTTCTCCTAATTGAGCTAAATTTGATATTAAACATTCTTCTTGGTAAGCTATTCCTCCACTTACTGGTTTTTTGAGTTTTCCACAACTGGCAGTTACCTCAACTTTTTCACTTACTTTATA
>CANQYU010000056.1 GCA_947628145.1 uncultured Bacilli bacterium
TTTTTTTAGAAAATCTTTACTTTTTAAATATAACCCCGTATATCTATCATAATAAATATTTAAAAATTTATTTATTTCTTCTTTAACTTTCTTACTTATTTCTAATTTAGTAATACTTTTAATATCTACATAATAATACATTCTTAATAATTCCATAGTTTTCGGAGTTACAATAGCTTCATTAGTATAACAATTCTTACAAATATAACCCCCTCTATCACCATCAATAGTTAAAATATTAGTCTTAGCACCACATCCCACACAAGCATCTAAATTAAGTCCTACCCCTAAAAAAGTTAAATATTTTATTTCTAATATATTACTAATTACTAAAGGGTCTAATCCCTCCTCTATTTTTAATATAGCTGTTATATAATCCTCATATATATCTAAAGAACCTTGTTTTAAAACTTGTAAAGTAAGTTCTGTTAAATAATTTAAATAACCTAATAAAGTAAGGGAATTTTTAATATTAGAAAGGGCATTTACTATATCTACACTCTTTAAAGTAGAAAGTTTATTTTCTTTATAATATATATTAAATTTTCCATAAGTAAACTTTAAAGTTGTTGCTCTAATTGGGCTTTTTAAACTCCTCGCTCCTTTACACATTATTCCAATAATACCCTCATTAGTTAAAAGATGGATAATTTTCGATGTCTCACCATATGGTATTTCTTTTACAATTATTCCCTCAATTTCTTTTAACATATTTACCACCATTTAAATTATATCAAAAATAAAAAAACACTTAAAGTGTTATTTTTCTTCTTGGCGTTCTATTTCTTTATATTTTAAATAATCTTCTGGTCTCCCTGACTTTTTAAATATATTCCAAGCTTCCTTTTTATTCATTTTTAATATCCTTTCTATTTTATTTATGAGTTATAATTTTCTTTTTTATTCAAAAAAAATTAACCTCTGGTTAATTTAATCTAAAAATCCTAATTCTTTAATATATTTTTCTTTATCTTTCCAATTCTTTATAGTTTTTACATATAACTCTAAATATACTTTTTTCCCCATTCTCTCTTCTAATTCTTTTCTTGCTAAAGTCCCAATTGTTTTTAATCTTTCGCCCTTTTTTCCAATAATAATTTTTTTAATAGTATCTCTATCGACAATAATATCCACGCCCACATTAATAATATCTTTTTTTTCTTCATAAAAACTGGTATGACAAGTAAGACTATGGGGAATTTCCTCAGTTAAAACATTAAATAATTTTTCTCTAACTGTTTCACTAATCATAAAATAAATACTATTACTAGTTTTAATATCGTCTTCAAAATATTTAATGCCATCTTTTAAATATTTCTTTATAACCTCAATTAAACGCTCAATATTATCATGAACTTTCGCCGAAACGGGGACTATTTCCGCAAAAGGATATAAATCTTTATATTCATTTATACTATACATTATTTCTACATTATTAAGTTTATCAATTTTATTTAAAACTAAAATAACGGGAGCGCCAGTTCTCTTAAGGATTTCGATAATATGTTTATCGCCTACGCCTAAACCAGTGGAAGCATCGACCACAAAAAGTAAACAATCAATATCTTTTACTAAAGATAAAGCTTGTTTATTAGTTATTCGTCCTAATTTATTTAAAGGTTTAACTATTCCTGGAGTATCCATAAAAACAATTTGATAATCTTTTTCATTATAAATACCTTGAATTATATTTCTAGTTGTTCCCGCAACATTAGAGGTAATCGCCACTTTTTCATTAATTAAAGTATTTAAAAGCGTTGATTTTCCTACATTAGGTCGTCCAATAATACTTACAAAACCACTTTTCATTTAAAAACTCCCTTTCTTTTAAGCTTATAAAAAATTAAATAAATCTCGAAAATATGGTACAAAAACAAATAAACTAATTACAATTGAAACAATTGACATCATAAAAGAGGCCGCTGAACCACAATCTTTAGCTATTTTGGCTAAAGGATGAATTTCGGTCGTCGTTAAATCCACCGCGGCTTCTATGGCCGTATTAATTAATTCTAAAGCTAAAATAATTCCTAGCGCAATAAATAAAATGGCCCACTCCCACAACTTAATTTTAAAAGTTAAACCTAAAATAATCGCAAAAATAGTCGCAAAACCATGAATCCATAAACTTTGTTCATATCGATAAGCATATACTAAACCATCAATAGAATATTTTAAACTTTTTAAAAATCTTTTATAACCATATACTTTTACATTTTCTCGATTAAATCTTTTTACATCTTCTGTATTTAATTCTTTACCTACTAATGTTTTCCTCATTTAATATCAACTCCTGTAATCCAAACATAACCTCTTCTTCTTCTTTAGTTTGATGGTCATAACCTAAAAGATGGAGTAACCCATGAACTGTTAAAAAAGATAACTCTCTTTTTATGGAATGTCCATATTCTTTGGCTTGTTCGAGCATTCTTGGAATACATATATATATATCCCCTAAAACTCTTACTTTATTATAACAGACTTCGTCATTATCTTCAAATGCAAATGATATAACATCTGTTACTCTATTAATACCTCGATATTTTGTATTAATTTCCAAAATAGTTTTTTCATCGACAAATATTATTGAAAAATAAGCATTCTTAACTTTTTCTTTTTTTAAAGTTCTCTTAATTACTCGAGCTAAATATTTATAATCAAAATCAACTTTAACTAAATCATTTATTACATATTTATTCATGCTACATGTACTCCCATTCTATTTAATAAGAACATGATTATAAGTATTAAAATAATAAAACAAATAATATTATAAACTATATCTTTCTCAAAAAGACCTGGTAAATATTTTTTTATAGCATTTAAAGCTACATATATTAAAAATCCTATAATAGAACCAATTGCATTTAATAATACATCGTCAACATCAAAGCTTCTTCCTATACAAAGTTGCACAAATTCTACGGTGGCACTTGATATAACACTTACAATTAAAATAGGTAGTATTCTTTTCGGTTTTATATAAGTTGATATAAAATAACCAAAAGGAATAAATAAAGCTATATTTCCGACCACATTAAAATAAAAAGATTGGCTTCCTATTGGATATCTAAATATTTCCGTAAATGGTACTAAATTATATCCACTAACGGAATTAATTTCTGTTCTTGTTAAAAGTTCATATAATAAGAAAACATAAATAATAAAAAGTAAACTACCAAACTCTTTATAAAAAACTAATTTTTCATTACTAGTTCTAATCGCCGCAATTCTAACTGTCGCAATAATTACTAAAAATATTGTTAACATAGGCCACATTTTATCGATGGATTCTTCTATTATTTCTAGTATTTCTTGTATCACTCATCATCACTCATTTCTCTTGTATAACTTTTTGTAACCCCAATTTCTTCTTCAATTGCTATAAACATATCTATATTTAACTTATCATTATTTACACTTTTTTTCAATACTTTTTCATTAATTATCTTATCAATTTTAGCCCCCTGTATTTCTAATTTTTCATAAATTAAATTTCGAATATTTTTAACTCCCTCTTCTAAAGAATAAGTTTTTTTCTTTAAACTAACCTCATATTCTTTTTGTAAATAAAATTCTAACCCTCCTATTTTAAATAATAAAACATTTTTTATTTCTTTATTTTTTACTCTTGATTTTAATAACACTATTTCTTCTTCTTTAGTTTTAACCATTAAATTATAACGCATTTTCCCTGTATTTTCTTTTATTTCATAATTTAAAGGCATAGAACCTTTAATTTGATACCAAACCTCTCCATAAACATTACCCTCGGCACATACATCATTTTTAACCTCTTCATTTAAAAGAATTTCCCCACTTATTAAAATATCTCCTTTATTTACAAAATCATTAATATTAACTAAACTAACCCCTTTTTTAACTAAAATATTTTTAACAATTCCCGCTTTATTTGCAATAATATGACAATATCCCTCTTTTAAAGAACTATTATTAATTATTCTTTCTTCTACTCTAATATTAATAACCATTCCCTCTACATCTATTTCTAACCATTCTATTTTATCTTTATGTTCATTTTTAATTTTTTCAATTATATTTTCATATTCTTGATAACTTTTTTTAAAACTTAAAGCTTTAACTCCATATTTATTTAAATCTTCTTTAATTATTTCTCTTAACTCTGAATCTTGATGGACTATATTTACTTTTATAATAACATTATTTAATATAAAAAATACTAAACATGCAAAAATAATACTTATAATAAAAAGTAAATTATTCTTTATAATTTTTTTATATTTATATACCCCTACCTCTTCTAATATTTCCATTTTAATTATTAAATATTTCTTAACTCTTTGTATATCACTACTTAATATATCTAATACTATACTATCTTTTTCATATTTAATATTCTTAATATCTACATTTATTTTATTAAGTTTTATAATTGTACTTGTTTTATTATTTGTATATAATCTTATTTTTATATAATGTTTCATCTTTTAAACCCCATATTATTTATAATCCCTTTAATTAATAATTCTTTATTATCCATCTCTACAATAATTAAATTCCTACCCTCAATTATTAAATTAAAATCTTTTAACTTAATTTCTATTAAATTATCACTTAAAGATATTAAATCTAAATAACTATATATATGTAATGAATTAGCAAACATATCTATATAATACTCTTGGTCTTTTAAAAAATTAGTTAAATTCTTTACTATTTTCATAAAACCACCTATCTAATTTTATGCCCATAAAAAAAAGAAATGAATAATCATTTCTCTTAAATAATACTTATGATGTTTCTACAACAAATGGACTACCACTTGTTCCATTTCCCCCTGAGAATGTTATATTAGCTTTCAGATTGATTACTGGACGC
>CANQYU010000057.1 GCA_947628145.1 uncultured Bacilli bacterium
CAATCTTTATATAAAGAATATATGGATATTCAAGTTAAAAGAAAACTATCTAATGAACCAATGTTAAATTCTAGAGAATTAGAAATAGGAGTTAGAATAGGGGAGATAAGTTCTAAATTGGAATTAATTCAATTAGAAATTTCCTTAAAAAATAGTCCTTTTGTCAAAAAAGTATATATGAAAATTACCGAGTTAAAAGAATTAAATTATAATGAAGTAACAGAGCATATGGTATTATTAGATAACTTAGTTAAAGAATATATTTTATATAAAAGAACTGTTCTAATTAATGAAAAAGCTGATTTTGATGAAGAAGAATTAAAAAAAGAAGCAGAATTTGAGAAAAAATATGACGATATATGTTATTTAATTAAAGTTTATCAAAACAAGGATCGAAATGATAAGATACTTGGTAGTATGTTTGACATAGCACGGGGAATACAATTAGATGATTCAGTAGTAAATCTTGATGTAAGATTAGATAATGGTACTTCTTTAGAATTAAGAAACTAAAAAGTATAACTAAAAAGTTATATTTTTTTAATTTTCAAAAGCAAAATATTCATTTACATAAAAAAATATTGTAGTATAATAGACAACTAAAGAAACGAGGTTTTATATGGAAATAATTAATACTGAAATACTTGTATCTTCGTTATTTAATGTTGGTTTTGATAAAGTTGATCCGGCATTATTTGTTTTTGTTTTAGCAAAGCTTTCAATGGATGATAGACGCGGTTTTTTTAGATTTGATGATAAAGAAACAAGTATAACATTTGACAAGTATGTTAATTACGATGGAGTAGTCTTCAAATTAAAGGATGGATTTCAAATTGATACAAATGTTAGTCATGTTGAAGGACGCGTTTTGCTTTTAGGTAAAGCTTTATTTACGAATCGTTACTTAATAAAATATTTAAATAATTTAGATTTTACAGAAATTGTAGTAAAAAAAGCCCAACTATATGGTATTCAAAGTATTGAAGATATAGATAGATCTAAATTTAGTTTAAAAGAAATTGATATTCTTAAAAAATACACTAAAGAACAACAACTTATTTTAAAAAAATAGATATTTAAGTAAATGGCTGTAAGAAGGTATGACAAAATGATATATGAAGAAATTATAAATATGCTATTAAACTCTGATAATAGTATGGAAAATATTAGAAATGTAATAACAGATCTTAGGAAGTTTAATATTTATGAATTCCGCAATTATGTTAAAAAAACTGATGAATATGATAACTCTATAGGATTTTTTTTACTTGGTTGTGGAGCTATAATTTTAATAGCGATATTAATTGCGGCGGGTATTGGAGTAGGTAGCGGGTTTGAAGTGGTGTTAAATGTTGTTCCTTCACTTATTCTTATAACAACAGTATTTTTTCTTCCCTTCATTTATTTAGATTTAATAGTTCCATTATTTGCTAAGAAAAAATGCACGAATATACTAAATAAACGTTTAGAGAAGATGATAGAACGTGATAAAGAAATAATTGCTAAATTAGATAAAGCTTCGTTAAGTATCGACGATATTAACGTAAAAATGATATATAACTCTCTTAAAACTATATATGAAGTGAAATATGAGGGTTGGGAGAATGACTTAAAAAAATTAGAAAATTTATATAAAAATTATATGAAAATTGCTATGAAAAAAAGATTAAGTACTAATCCAGTGCTAGATGCTAATGAGTTAGAAATAATTGGGGAAATCGGTGATATTTCGGCTAAACTAGAAATAATTAAATTAGAGTTTTCTTTAAAAACTAATCAATTTGTCAAAAATGTTTATATGAAAATTACGGAATTAGAAAGTTTTAATTATGATGGAGTAAAAGAACATATAGAATTACTAAATAATTTAGTTAAAGAATATATTGCTTATCAAAGAACTATTCTTGTTAATGAAAAAGCAAATTTTGGAGAAGAGGAAATAAAAAGAGAAACCGAATTTGAAGTAAGATTTAATGAGATATGTAATTTAATTAAAGTATATCAAGAAAAGGACTACAATGACAAAATAATTGGTAATATGCTTAATTTAGCTCAAGGTATAAAAATTGATGATTCGGTAGTAAGATTAAATACTAGTTTTGATGAAGATAAATCACTTGGATTAGAAAGAACGCTTTAAAATACTTATATTTTTATAAGTTGTGGAATAAGATTTTAATATTTTTAATTGATAAATTATTGACATGTAAAGTGGTTGTGATATAATAAATTTGTATTAAGGTTGGTGGAAATATCGTTTATGAAAACAGTAAAAGAATTATTTAATGAATTGGGGATTTCAAAAGTAAGACTTGCTAAATATTTGGGTGTATCACGCCAAATGGTGTATAATTATTTAGAATTAGAGGACTTAAATGCGTGGCCTAAAGAAAAGAGATTATTACTATTTAAATTATTAGATATTGATGATGGTAGTCAAGATGGCTTAAGTAAAATAGAGGTTACAACTGATTATTTAATGGCTGTGGAATCTCGCTTAAATCAAGGAGTAAAAAATACTTCGGATATGGAATATTTAGATTTTAAAGGTTTAAATAAAGAAAGTCAAAATCTATTATCTGATATAACATATTTATTAAAAGAGAAGCTATCAGATTCAAATAATAAAGAAAATTATTACGCGATATTATATTTATATCATTCTCTTCAATCATTAGATAATGTACCAGAAATTAAATATATGTTTGGATATATGAGTAAGACAACTGGTTTTACTCATCCAGAAGAATATAGATTTGATGAAAATAAACAATTTATTTTTGAAGGAATTTTATATTCTGCATTAACATTATATAACACTGGTGGTGCTTCTCGTAGCCGTCTTGCTGATAGCCATAAACGTTTTGTTCAAGAAATTGAAGCTAAAAATGAAGAAAAACTCACTAGAACTCAACAATTAAATACAATTAAACTACAAGCATTAAGAGAGTTAGGTTATAATGAAATAACCGATGATAATGCTAGTGAAGTATTTGAAAAAATTGCAGAGATTGAATCTCGAAAAGTATAAATTATAGTGTTGTAAATATAGCGTAAACTAACTTATTAGGGAAGACTAGGGGAGTAGGGCATGTTTGTTTGGTACCTACTCTTTTATTATGATCTTTTTTAGAGTATATAAAATATTTATATAATATTGAATAATCTAATCGATGTTAAATATAATAAAATTTGTTTAATTAAAATTAAATTTTTAAAAATTCAAAAATAATTTTGAATTTAAAATAATAAATATACAGTTGGTAATTAGCGATTATTTTATAGGAAAAGATATTGTAATGATAATATTAGATAAAAATGAAAATGCATTTTGGTGCATCGAGAATTAAATTAATGAACAAGATATCATTAAATGTATTTAAAATTTTAGGAGTATAAAGATAAAAAAGATTATTTATAATAGTAAATAAGATATTAATATGAATAGATATTAATAGTAACTAATAATGTAAGAAGATAATTATTATTTATATAATATAATATTTAGTGTTTTTTCCTTAAAATATGGTCTTTTTTAAGATGTATCTAACTTCGTATAATTAGTATTATGTTAACCGATAATATTCAAGAATTGTTTTAGATTATATTATATAACTCCCCTTTCATTAAAACATTAATTTTTTATAAGATATATTTTATTCTAATTTAATATAAAGAAAATGATTTTTTTAAATTTTGCTATGTTCGTTTGTTCGCCTTATGTATTATTATAATAATAATTTATTAGTAGTAGGTCACCTACTCTGTTTAGAAGACAAGGGTATTTAGAATGATTAAGATAATACTTAGTATTAAACCCAAATAGATGTATTTATTTTCATTATATTTTTTAGCTTCTGGTAATATTTCGTTAATAGACAAAGTAATCATCATGCCACCAACGAAGATTAGTATTAAAGCAATGGTAAAATCACTTATATACTTCTTTAAAACGATAAAAGCTATCATGGCACCAAAAGGTTCAGATAAACCACTTATTAAAGTGTATTTTAATGCATTTAATTTGCTTTTGGTAGCATAATAGATAGGAATTGCAATACAGATGCCTTCAGGAATGTTATGAAGCATTATAGCAATGGTAAGAGGTATACCTAAACTTATATCTTGATAAGAACTCATGAATGTAGCGATACCTTCGGGAATATTATGTAAGACTAAAACGATACCAGATAAGATACCAATACGATACAAACTGCTTTCATTTGCAGGTTTAACCTTTTTATTAATAAATAAAGTAAATATTGTACCTAGAAGAAAACAAGTAAGGCTTATTAAAATCGTATTAAATAAAGAATATTTACGATTTAGAGCAATAAAAGATAAAGGTATTAAATCAGTAATACTGATTAATATCATAATACCTAGAGAAAAAGCAAGACATAAAGGGATAAATTTATTAATATTTTTAGGCTTTACAAACATAAATAAGCATCCAATAATGGTTGATAAACCAGCTAGAGAAGATAAGATAAATGGAAGAATTATTTGCATAATATTTCACCTATTAAATTATATGATGTCCCTACCCTTTTAAGTCGTTTTACTTGTCAAAATATTCCATTAAAACTTTAAAATAAACGTTATAATTACATATATTCTATCCATAATAATATTGGGAGGTAAGTAATATGTCAAACGCAAGAAATAATGCAAAAAATTCTGCACGCAATAATAATAACGCTAGAAATAGTGCTCAAAATAG
>CANQYU010000058.1 GCA_947628145.1 uncultured Bacilli bacterium
TTCCTAAAAGAGACATATTACACTTCCTTATAATGTATTATAAGAAGTTGTTAAAAATATGTTACCTTTTATAGAAGTATTATTAGATATGTATTCTGTAAAGTCTTCTAATGTATGTTCAATATTTAGATATTTTTTAGGATTAATATTTAAAAACCTTAATTTTTCTTCGGTTATTAAACTTTTTTGGAATTTTTCTATTTTATAATTAACTTTATCTTCACTCATTCCTTCGGTTAAGGACTTATCTATTTTAGCTTTGAAGTAATGTTTCATTATAATTTGAACTTCATGTAAATAGTTATTCTTTTTATCATTAAAACAAGTGTAATATACTTTCTCAATAGTATTTAGTAAATTTTTAGCTAAAGAATAATCAGGAATATATTCATATAATCTGTTTATAATTCCTGTTAAACTATGTTCATCATAAAAAGCAGAATCTAAAACATCCTTTCCTACTATTTGCATTAATTGATACATTAATAATGAAGGTATAGAATAATTAGTTTCCGTAATCTCATTAGGGTAAAAAATAGAAGTTAGTAATTGCGTATATCCTTCTGTTAAACCAATATACTTAACTTTGCCAGCATCATAAATTGAATAAAAACCAAAACCCATAGCTCTATTCGCAAAATCATATTTAGTACTAGCCATATGTTGTAATTCATGAAATATAGTTGATTTAAATGTATCTACAGCAGTTTGGTTATCATTTTGAGAAATAAATTTTTTAAAATAGTTTTTATTAATTAACAATGTATTATGAGAATCATATAATGCTACGACATGTCCTCTATTTTTAACTTCTTTAGCTTTAAAATGAGCGTCTGGTTTATTACTTTCTTCTTCAAATATAACTTTTAAAGTTTTTAAATTTTTATAAAAGTCTTTGCGGTAAGAAATAGGAATTATTTCTTCTACTTTAAGTAATATAGGTCTTATTAATCTTTTTTCTAGTAATCCAATATCACTATTTTTAGATAAGTAATAATCCGCTATAAAAAATGACAAATAAGACTTAAAATTATTTTTAAAGTACGTTAATTCTTCTTTACTTACAGGAACTTCTTTATTATCTACTAATTTAGTATAACTAACTTTCCCATTTATAGAAGTTTCATAATAAGTAATATCATCAATTGTATATTTAGTCTTATATGTCATAGTTAGTCACCTTATTATAATTGTACCATAAACATTTAATTAATTATATAAATAATTTGCGTTTTTTAAAAATTTCCTATATACTTAAGATGTGGTGAGTTGAAGTGAAAAAGTTAGGAAATTTTATATTAGGGTTTTTAAGTGTGATATTACTATTAGTTCTTACGCTTTCCTTAGTTATTAAAAAAGAATTTAGTAGAGATACGATTAAGGAAGCTTTAAGAGATACAGATTTTAGTTTTATTAAAGAAAGTTTAGGAGAAGATACCGAAGAGATTATTGATGCGATAGAAGAAATTTTAACTTATGTAGATATCCCAGATAATATTGTGGATAAATTACTAAATTCTGAGGGAACGAAAAACTTTGTCGGTGTTTATATTTCTAATACAGTGGATTATTTTTTAGATAATAAAAATAATGTACCTTTAACAGGAGAAGATTTAAAGAATTTAATTAAAGATAATTTGGATATTATTCAAAGTGAGTTACCTAGTAAAGATAAAGAATATTTAGAGGAATATGAAAGTAATATCTATAAATATATTGATGAAAATGAAGAAGATATTATTAGTTTATTTCCAGAACCTAAAGAAATATTTAGCGAAGTTGATTTAGATACGGTTAAGTTAAATGACCAAATTACTTTAGGAGATATTGTAAAAGGGTTATCTTTAATTACTAGTATGAATTTTATAATTATTCTATCTTTAGTAATAGTACTTTTATTAGGAATTATTGTCTTATTAAATATCAAGTCTAAGAAATATTTAAAAGTTATAGCTAATACTTTATTTACTTATTTTATACTAGTATTAATTTTGACGATTATAGTAATTATAGCAAAATATATTTTAACTGATATACCTACTCTAAATGTCTTTATAAAAAATATGATTACTTATTTTATGATAAGTCTATTTAGTTCTTTAATACTAAGTATTATTTTAGAAAATATATATAAGAAAGTAAAATCTAAACAAAAAATAGCAAAATAAAAGATGAAGCGAGATACTTCATTTTTTAATTACTCTTATATATTTTAAAGAGACTTAGCATTTCTTTTGCGATTTCCTTTTTATCACCATATAAAGATGCATTATTCTCTAATTCTTCTTCTACTTTAGCAAGAGGAATATATCTTAGTTCAAAATCTCCTTCTTTTTCAGAATCAGTATAATTAGTATTATCTAAATTTATTTTTTCATCAGTTACGACTTCATAGTAATAAATTTCAATTTTACGATTTTTTCCTACTTCAGGCCAGTCTTTATAATAACCAACGGCTTTAGCAAAAGGTTTAAGGTCTTTTAAATTTAAAACCATTCCCGTTTCTTCAGTAATTTCACGATTGACAGTATCTACTAAATCTTCGCCTTCTTCAACATGACCACCAGGGAATTGATATTCGTGATAAGAATACCCTAGTAATATTTCTTTACGAGAATTAATTAATAATATTTTTACTCTTTTTACAACTTCGGTAACATCTTCTTCTTTTAAATTGTCATAATTAGTTATTATTTCTTGCATTATTACCAACTTCTTTCTTTTTAATTATATTATTGCATATAGTGCAATCATAAATCTTATAGCAATTCCCACTGTCCATTTTTAGTGGATCCAGTCCTTCTAATTATATTCTTTTCTTTCAAAATATTCAAGTTTCTTGTAACTGTTGTTTTATTGACCCCTAATCTATTACTAATTTCTATTTGAGTAATTTTATTATTTTCCTTAATAAGTTTCACTATATTTTCTTGCGTTTCACTTAAATCATTATGGTTAACTTTTATATCACGAGGTGATAAAGGTAAAGATTTACTATCTCTGTATTTAAAATTAACTCTAATAAAATTATCACTAAATTCATATACATCTTTATCATAAGAACTTAATATTCTGATAACACCAGTTCCTAATTGTTCTACCAAATCTAAATCCTTAAATATTCGCATTAATTCTGGATGAGTTGGAGCTGAAAAACCTTTTAAAAAATCTCCTCTAGATACATTAAGCGGTAAACCGCCTGTAGAAGACACTGCAATATGATCATTAAATATTTCAAATTTAGGTGGGTATTCTCTTTCCCATAGTGTATGTACAAAAGCGTTTAATATTGCTTCTTTTATTGCTACACCATCAAACATTTTTACTTCTTTTCTATCTTCACTAGTTATTTTAGTAAAAGTTTTATTAATTTGTTCAAATTTGTTGATAACATTTTTTGCAGCTTTTACTAAGCAACAATATCCGTATTCTTCACTTTCCTCCAAATTATAGGCATCATTTCCTGAGTATGTAGCAACTTTAATGGAAATATTATTAATATCTGATAATAAGTATGCAAGATAATTATATTTTCCGTCATCCATGATTAAATCTAATTGTTTTAAAAAATTATCATTAATACCATAACCTTTTTCTTCATAATATATTTTCAATTGAGAAAAAGTTAAATCTTGTTTTGGAGATAATATTTTAGTAAGTGAAGTTTTAGTTCTTTTAGTATATAATTCTTCTATTTGTTTTTCATTTAACGATTCGCAAGAACTACCAACCCTTATAAAGCAACCTTCTGGTGTCATACCCTTTTTTCTTAAATAATATGGTTTTTCATTTCCTGAAGCTATTGTTATATGAATATACTTTTTATCCTCAAAGTTTTTTACTTCAATATCAAATAATCCCAATGTAGATGGAGCAATATTATTTTTAATTCTATCCTTAATGATAAGTTGCAACTTATCAATATCATTATTTATTCCTACAATTTCGCCATTATTTTTTACACCAATATAAATGTTTCCGCCTTTTGCAGTTAAAAAACTTATTATTTCTTTTTCAAATTTATCATTTAAAATTTCTTTAAATTCATTTCTTATATCCTCTATAGCATTTATCATATACTACCCTCCAATTAATCGTATTACTTTTTTAAGATGCACCTAGAAATGCACCTAGAAATGCACCTAGAAATGCACCTAGAAAATTATATTCTTTTATTCATATCTACAACTCGTATTAATTAACAAATAATAATGGCGTCCCAGGGCAGAATCGAACTGCCGACCTATCGCTTAGGAGGCGATTGCTCTATCCTACTGAGCTACTGGGACATATCTAGATTATAACATAATAATGAAAAAACGAGTAGTATTTTAC
>CANQYU010000059.1 GCA_947628145.1 uncultured Bacilli bacterium
GCCTTACGTTTATATTATAATATATTTTTTTCAAAATAAAAAGACTATTAGCAAAATTTCTTTTGTCAACAGTCTGAATATAGTTAAAATTTATTAACTATACTTTTAAATTCTTCGCCCCTTATTTCAAATTTTGAATATTGGTCCCAAGAAGCAGAACCAGGGCTTAATAAAACTATATCTTGAGGTTTAACATTGTTTTTAATACTAGCAAGAGCGTCTTTTAAAAATTCGTGTTCTTCAAAACTAACATTATTTTCTTTACAAAAAGTAATAATGCGCTCACGAACTTCCCCAATAGCGTATATTTTAGTTATACGATTTAAATAAGGAATTATTTCGTTAAATTCTTGATTTCTATCCATACCACCTAAAATTAAATGAATATTACCAGGAAAACTTTTTAAAGCTGTGACGGTGGCGGTAGGATTAGTAGATTTAGAATCATTATAATAAGATACACCATCTAAAGTCCGGACAAATTCGATGCGATGCTCAACTCCCTTAAATTCTTGTAAAACATCTTTCGCATATTCAGGAGAAATATTTAAAACATTTAATAAAACGAGCATAGCTAAAATATTTTCATAATTGTGCTCTCCTTTTAAAAGGATATTATGAATGTTTATAACGGGTTCTTTATTAACATAAATAAAGTCATTTTTAATATAATTAAATTCGTCATTAAAATAATATTTAGTTGATTTTATATTTTTAGTAATTTCGTAGGCATCAACACTAGCTTTATTGATAATTGCAATATTACTTTTTTGATGCTTATTAAAGATTTTTTTCTTAGTATTTTTATAAGCTTCATAAGAGCCATGGAAATCTAAATGAGTTGGACAAATATTAGTTAGAATACTAATATCTGTTTTAAAGTCTTTAAAATCATTTAATTGATGGTCGGATATTTCTAAAAGTAAAATACTATTTTCTTTAATATCTTGAACTATTTTAGATAAAGGGATACCAATATTTCCCCCTAAAACGACATCAACTTGAGCTTTTTTTAATACCTCATAAATTAAAGTTGTCGTCGTGGTCTTACCATTGGAACCTGTGACGCCAATAATAGTAATATTTTTAGGTAAATAATGGAAGGCAACCTCCATTTCATTCACAACGGGAATTTTTAAAAAATGAGCTTTACTTACACAAGGATGGTAAGGAAAGACCGCCGGATTTTTAATTAAAACATCAAACGTATTATCAATTAAACTTTCGGGCTCATTACTTTTTATAAATTTAACCCCTAAAGCATTTAATTCGGCAATTTGGTTCTCATCTTGCTCTTTTTGGTCAGTTATTATAATTTCATTATTATACTTAGCAAGTAGTTTTGCAACTTCATACCCACTCCGAGCCATACCAAGAATAAATATCTTTTTATTACTATACATAAATTTCACCTAGTTTTATTATATTCTAATTAAATAAAAAAAGCAATTAACTTGCTTTAATTAAATTAATATAATAATTAACATCATTATGCCAATTAGGATTTGTTGCATATTTAGTATTAATGCTCTCTGGGGTAGTTAAACCTTTTTCAAAATAATTCTTGGATAAATTATTGATAAAAGCATTAATTCCTTCGTCTAAAGTATTGAATTTAGCATAAGAACCACATCCATGGCCTTTCATACCACCAATATTATTACATTTCTTAGCTAAAGAACTACAATTCCATTTACAACCAGTTTCTACTAAAATAATAGAAGAAGCGATAAGTGGGTCGACATCCTTTTCTAATGCTAAACTAGCAATAGTTTTACCATATCCATCTAAACTAGAATTTAAAACATTATCTATTTTAGTCCCTAATTCATTTAAAGATAAGCCATCATATACTATCATATTATCATATACACTTTCAGGTACATTACTAGAATAAGCAATACTATTAACGATAGAGTTTTCTATTAAAATTTTTTTATTATTAACTTTATATATTGTAAAAATGGTACTTATTAAAAAGACATACATAAACATTTTTAATAAATATTGTTTCATTTTTTACCCCCTGCTTCTTGCGAAGTACTTTAATTTTACCATATTTTAAGCTTTTTGTCAAAATTCTAGGGGTAAGTTAAATTCTTGTAATATCAATTAAATCCCTAATTTTTATTCTATTTCCATCTAAAGTTAGTAATTCATGATTAGTTTTACCAACTAAAATCGTATCAAAAGAGTCATTAGACGTGGTTATATGAACATTACTTTTATATACGTGATGGGGATTAGCAAATATTTCATTAATTTTTTGGTCAATATTAACTGAATTTAAATTTTGGGGAGATTTTTGTTCACTATAAAAAATATCTTTATTATTCCGGAGTTCTTTATTTATAGGATTAACAAATACTTTAGGTAAATTTTTATTCATTTGGTTACACCTCTATAATATTTTATGATATAAATCTAATTTTGAAACATAATAAAAATATGAAAACAAAAAAATTAAAAAATTATTTATGTTTATTTATACCTATTATAGTTTTATTAATTATTTCTTTAGCTAATATGTATATAGTAGGAATTAATAATTCTATATATAAGAGTTATTTTAGTAAGCAATTAATATGGTTTATATTAGGATTTATAGGAATGCTTTTAATTAAATTTATTAAACCTCGAACATTCTTTAGATTTAGTAAATATCTATATTTTTTTAATATATTTTTATTAATATTAGTATTATTTGTAGGAAAAACTGTTAATGGTTCTCGCGCTTGGTTTGATTTTTATTTTTTCTCTTTTCAACCAAGTGAGTTAATGAAATTTACCCTTACTTTATATTTAGCAGAAATATTATCTAAAGAACATGAACATTCTTTTAAAGCCGAATTAAAATTTTTATTAAAAGCTTTCTTTATAACTCTTATTCCCTCTTTATTTGTATTTTTAGAACCCGATACAGGGGCAATTATTATTTATTTTTTAATTATGCTGGGAGTGATTATGGTTTTTAGAATAAATAAATGGTGGTATATTGTAATAAGTATATTTATCGTTTTATTTATAGGAGCTTTTGGTTATTTATATTATTTTAATAAAGATATTTTAGTTAAATTATTTGGAACATCTTTCTTTTATAGAATAGATAGAATTCTTACTTTTGTTAATAAAGATTCTTTTCAATTAGATAGAGCGTTAATTGCTATTGGAACCTCTGGTATTTTAAGTACTAAACATTTTATTTATATACCGGAAGCCCCAACGGATTTTATTATTGCCCTTTCTATTAGTAATTTAGGAATAGTCAGTTTTATTGTTATTTTACTTTCTTTTTTAAGTTTAGATATATATTTTTTAAAACAATTATTTAAAAGTCAAGAACAGAAATATAAAATGTTTGGGGCGGGTTTTCTTATGATGTTTATTTTTGCCCAAATTCAAAATATAGGAATGAATTTAGGTTTATTCCCTATTATAGGGCTGCCCTTACCTTTTGTTAGTTATGGAGGAACTAATATAATTGTTTACTTTATGTTTTTAGGAATTTTAGCAAATCAAAAAAATTTTTAATTTTTGTGAATTTATACTTGACAAAATACACTTTTTATAGTAATATACACAATCGAACATTTAATTTGTTTGAATATTCTTTTCCATTCTTTGATATACTTCCTTTACTTAACTAATATCAAATTCTACTAATTCAAGCAAAAGTTAAATGTTTTTTTGACGAAAAGAAAGCCTTTGGGGCTTTTTTTATTTAAATAAAGATGCTAAAAATTTGTCTTAGCATCTATTTTGCAATAAAGTAGATACTAGGATACGACCCCTAGTGCTACCTATATTTATTATACCATAATATTTTTTAATTACAAGCAATGTCAGATTTTGTCGAACGATTTTTCTAGACAAAATCTTTTTATTTGTTATAATAAATTTTAAGCGTTAGGGCCTAGTATCTACCATTATTTATGTAGTTTTTCCTGACACATTTTAATACCTCTTTTTGGGGGTTTTGGAATAGTGAAAGGAGTTGATTATATGAAATGGGTTGGTACAAGAGTAATCTTAATAAGAATAAAGATGCTAGGAGTTTGTCTTAGCATCTATTTTGCCAAAAAGTAGATACTAGGACTCGACCCTAGCGCTACCTATATTTATTATACCATATTTTAGATAGATTACAAGCAAAATTATAAGTAATATTGATTATTATTAGAACTTCCCATTAGTATATATAATGGGAAATAAGTCATAGAAAATTTAAAAGATAATTAT
>CANQYU010000060.1 GCA_947628145.1 uncultured Bacilli bacterium
TAAGCTATTCCTCCACTTACTGGTTTTTTGAGTTTTCCACAACTGGCAGTTACCTCAACTTTTTCACTTACTTTATATACTGTATAATTTAATTCAGTATTTAAACTGTTATTTCCCTCCCATATTAAATTATAGGGTATTAATTCATTATTTCCTTTAGCTGTTACACTTATGGCACTTACATTTTTATGGCCGGGGAGTATTCCCTCTAAATCAAATTCTAATTCTCCTTTTACTGTTATAGTTGAGTTTTCAATATTAGCTGTCTTTAAACTTGCCTCGGCCGGTTTTCCTCCAAACAAAGTTTTCCCCACAAAATAAGCTAAACTAATACTCCCTAATATCAATAATACACTTACTATTATTGTCATTCTTTTATTCTTTTCCATCTTATCAATCCTTTACTTTCCTATTTTAATACTATTAGTTTTCTTTTGCATTAACATCGACAAAACTTGTCAAAATTTAATTGTCATATAAATAGTATTACCTATTGTATAGTTAAATTATAAAGTAAAAAGAATGTAATTGCAATAATTTTGTCGTATTTTATTCAATATTTTTTCTATTATTTAAAATTATGCGACAATAACTTTAGGTGAATATTAATGAATTATGGTATGGTATTAGAAGAATTAAGAGAGGCCGCGGAACTTAAACGTAAAGATATAGCTAAAATTTTAAATATTAGTAATAGCTTATATAGCCGGTACGAAAAAGAAATCCAAATTATGCCCATCGAGCATTTAAATACATTAGCTAATTATTATAAAGTATCTTTAGATTATTTATTTAATTTAACTAAAACTAATAATTATTCTAAAGTAAATAATATAAATATCAAACTAGCTAGTGAAAGATTAAAAGCTTTTCGTAAAGAATTTAATTTAACTCAAAGTAAACTTGCCACTCTTTTAAATACTAGTCATTCCGTAATCAGTGAATATGAACATGGTAAAAAACTTATTTCTACCCCCTTTATTTATACTATTGCTAAAAAATATCATTTATCTATTGATTATCTTTTAGGTAAAACTGATGCTTCTAAAGAATTAGTTACCAATTAAAAAAGCCCCTTAAAGGGTTTTTAATTTGGCATATTCTTTTAAAAAGAAATCATCCGTCATTCCGGCTATATAATCAATAACTATTCTTTCTTTTGTATTATTAGTTTTATATTCTAAACTCATATTATTTAAATAAGAAGAAATTATTAAAGAATTTTCATTATTATTATTTAAATCATTTAAATATTTTTCAAATAAAGCCTTAAACTTTTCTTTTAATTCTAAAAAGTATTCTTCACTCATTGCTTTATTATATATATTTTCATAATTAAATTTTTTTAAAGCTTCAATCGCATTATATACATCTTCACTAAGTAAAATATAATTTTTATTATAACTATTTTTAATAATATCTAAAATACAAGTATTTACAATATCTTTCGTATTATTACCTAAAACTTTAGTTATACTTTCGGGAATATCTTCTCTTTTTAATATTTTAAGTCTTACCGCATCGTCAATATCTCGTCCTAAATAACCAATTAAATCACTAACTCTAACTACACACCCCTCTAAAGTCATGGGTTTTAAATTTGAATTTTTTTCTTTATAAGCATTATTATATTCTTTTAAAAATTCTTCTTTAGTTTTTGAGCGAGGTTCATATTTTCCTAAAGCCAATTCCCCATTATGGCACATCACGGCATCTAATACTTGCACACTTATATTTAAACCTTGCCCATAATTTTCTACGACCATTAAATTACGCACACTTTGAATATTATGTTCAAAAAAGCCTTCTTTATATTTTAAACTTATTTCATTTAAAATTTTTTCGCCTTGATGGCCAAAAGGAACATGACCTAAATCATGGGCTAAAGCTCCCGCCTCAATTAAATCTTCATTTAAACCTAAAGCTCGTCCAATCGTTCTTGCGATTTTACTTACCAGTTGGACGTGTATCATTCGTTTCGAGATATGGTCATGTTCTATACCCGCGAATACTTGGGTTTTATCTTGTTCTCGAATATAAGCTAAAGAATAAATAATTTTATCTATATCTCGAAAAAAAGCTGGTCTTATATCTTCCGTATAAGGTTTTAAATATATTGCTTCTTCGGATTTTGTCGCATAAGTAGTTAATATTTCATTATGTTTTCGCATTTGTTCTTTAATTTTTTCATCCATTATTATCACCATATCCTAAAAAAAGGTAACAAGTTACCTTATAAAATTTCTCCAAAAGAATTTGCTAAATTAAATTTTTCTAAAAGTTTCTCAATATTTTCTCTAATTTTAACTTCATCTTTTTGTGATAAATCTTCAATATTTATACTATCAGTTGTATTTAATACCTCAACCTCACTCTTAGCTAAACTCATCTTGCCTTCCATCGTTAAATCATATTTTTCGCTTTGTTCTTTAACTACTATTCCTAGTTTAAAATCCATACTTATTTTCCTAGCACTGGAATCTATAGCTTTTAATTCTAAATTTACCTGAACTCGAGAGCCATCGCTATTGCTATTTATCTCGATATTTATTACGCCATCTTTATTAGTATAAAGAATATTTCCCTCTTCTTCATTTCCATTATAAATAGTTAAAAGGGCTTCATTCTCTTTTATCGTTATAACTATTTTTCCCTCGTCTTCCCATAAAGTTATATTTAAATTATCTTCATTTTTATTACTAGATAATACTTTTTCGCCATCTATATATAAATCTGTTTCTACAACTTTATTCCATAAATTAGTATATATTTCTATAACTAATTTATCAGTTTCTATATCCATATTTTTAATTAAACTATCTATATATTCTCTTAAATCATTTTTAGCTTTCCCCGTTATATTAGCTAATACATCTAATATTTCACTACTATTACTTATTTCTGTTAAAATATTTTTATAAAGAGTTTCTAAATCTTCTTTATTTAAAATATAACTAATTTTATTAGCTTTTATTCTCTTTCCATCCACGGTTATAGTTGTACTATTTATTTGTAAGTTATCTTTTTGTAAAGAATTAATTAAAATATTTTTTAATTCTTTTAATGCTTCCTTAAGCGTTTCTTCAGTTAAAATCTCTCTATTACTTAATTTATCTTCTAACTTACTTTCTTCTAAAATTTTAAATAAATCATATTCGCCCACTTTTATAACTTGAGCAAATATTTCGTCACTACTGATATAAACATTTTTAGCCATTAAAGCCGCGGTTATTTTAAATAGCTCACTATTCTCATTATTTAAAGCTAAACTAGCACTGGCTTGCTTTTTAACATTATCCATACCTAAACTTAAATCATAACTAATTTTTTCTAATTCTTGTAATTCGGGCTCATTACTTTTAAATTTAACTTGAGCATCAAAAGTAAAAGGCTCATTTAACATATCAATTGTAAAATCACTAGTATTTCCCTTTATATAATCTTTTAAATAATCATAAACATTATTAATTGCCATTTTATAAACTAAAGCTGGCTCTTTTGTTAATTTATTATAACCAATAAATAAACCTACCCCGACTACCACTAAAACTATAAAACTAATAATTAAGAATTTCCATTTTCTAGTTTTATTAAGTTGTTGAAACCCCTCAAAATTTTCATTTTCACTCATATACTCCACCTCTATAATTATACTTTTATTCTATCAAAAAAAAGCCCAAAATGCTACAAATTAACCCAATTTTTTTAGAAAATCTTTACTTTTTAAATATAACCCCGTATATCTATCATAATAAATATTTAAAAACTGATTAATCTCATCTCTTACTTTATTACTAATTTTTAATTTAGATATACTTTTAATATTTACATAATAATACATTCTCAGTAATTCTATAGTTTTAGCATCCACAATAAACTCATTCGAATAACAATTACTACAAATATAACCACCCTTATCACCATCAATAGTAAGAATATTAGTCTTAGCCCCACAAAGAACACACCCGTCTAAATTGAGCCCTACTCCTAAATAATCTAAATACTTAATCTCAATAATATTACACATAATTAAAGGATCTAAACCTATTTCTATTTTAAGTACTGTTGTAATATAATCATCATATAAACTTTCATTTGTTTGTTTAATAACTTGTTCTGTTAACTCTGTCAAATAATTTAAATAACTAAGTAAAATAATATCATTTTTAATATTATTTAAATTAT
>CANQYU010000061.1 GCA_947628145.1 uncultured Bacilli bacterium
CCTTAAACTCTTGTATTTACTTACCAAAATAGCCATTTCTTCTATTTTTGGATTTAACCGATACCTCCATGTCCAGCATCTATCACCACTTTTTTATTCACTCTACCATCTAAAAAATCCATGCTTATCACCTAATATAAAATATGTTATTAATTTAATTAAGTGATTACTATGGACTCTATAAAAAATTTAAATTTTTTTACCCAAGCTTTTTTAAATGAATAACAAAAAATCCTTCATAATATTTATCAGGCCTAACTACCATCGCCCCTTTTATTTTACTCGGTAATCGAGGAACCGCCTTAAATTGGGTTTCATCAATAGGTACAACCTCAACCTTAAAATCTTTTATAACTTGCATAATCATGTCTTCATTTTCTCTTTTTAATATGGAACACGTCGAATAAATCATATCTTGCCCCGGTTTCAATATTTTTAAAGCTTTTCTTAAAAGGGCTTCCTGAACACTTAAAACTCTTTTTAAAAGCTCATTATCAAATTCTTCAATAATCATTCTATTTTTTATATATAACGTTCCCGTCCCACTACAAGGGGCATCTAATAAAATTTTATCAAAAGAAAAACTTTCATTTATATAGCGGGCATCTTCATTTAAAACACTAACTCTTTTCGCCCCTAACTTATCTAAATTATACTTAAGTCTTTCACATCTAATTTTATTTTTTTCTATCGCCGTTATATTAGCTTGATTATTTGTAAGAGACGCCATTTGAGTAGTCTTGCTTCCCGGCGCCGCGGTCATATCTAAAATATTTTCACAAGCTTTAGGTTCTAAAATTAAAACTGGAAGCATTGATGATAAGCTTTGTAAATAAATCTTTCCCTCTTTATAAATATCTAAATTTAAGAAAAATTTCTCATCCTTATTTAAAATAATGAAAGCATCCTTATACCAAAAAACAGTTTCAAATAGGACCTCTTCTTGCGTTAATATTTGCTTTATTTCTTCTATACTACTTTTAATTGTATTCACTCTTAAACTTACATTTCTTTTTTCTTCCAGTCCCTTTAGTATTTTTAAAACATCTTCTTTAGTATAATCATTCTCCAATAATTTTTTTAAACTTTCTTTATCCATCTTAAAAACTCCTTTAAAAAAAGTACTTACAATAAGTACTTAATCAACATATTTTATAACTACTCTTCTATTAGGTTCTTCGCCCACACTCTCCGTTTTAATATTTTTAAAATCTGTTAATATATTATGAACAGCTCTTCTTTCATAAGAATTCATGGCATCCATTTCGACATCTACATGCGTTTTGGCAACCTCTCTTGCAATATTTTTAGCTAATCGTTCAATTCTTTTAATTTGTCGTTCCTTATAATCTTCCACATCTAATATAATTCTTGGCGCCTCAACTGGAACTATATTTTTAACAAATTGGCGGACAATCGTTGTTAAAGCTTCCAAATTTTGCCCATTTCGACCAATAATTACGGGATTATTAGAAGAATATATTTTTAAAGTTGTAATATTTTCTTTAGTACTAACCTCAATGGTGGCTTCTATTCCCATTCCGGTAATTATGTTTTTTAAAAACTCTTCGGCTTCATTAATCACATCTAATTTTAAAAAGCCTTCACATTCATAAGTTGTACCTTTAAATAAGCCACCCTTTATTTCTTTAACGTTATAATAAATTTCTTCTTCCCTAGCATTTAATTTTTTTAATACCCCATTTATTGCTTCTTCTTTAGTCTTGGCACTTTCTTTTACTACATTCATGATTATTTTCCTTTCTTTTTACTTTGTTTCGTAGGTTTAATTACTATATCTTTATTATTTTCTTTTTCATCTAATTTCTTAAAAATAAAGTTTTGAATTACTACAAACCCATTAGTTGCTATCCAGTATAACGCAATGGCGGTGGATAAATAAAGAGATGCGACCGAAATCATAATAATCATAAATTTAAACATAAATTGCATTTGCTTATCCATTTCCGGATTTCCCGAACTATTAGAAGACATCGAATTTCTAAATGATAAATAGGTTGTTAAAATTATTAAAGCAATAATAAGTAAATATAACCACTCATGATACTCTAATAATCCCACAATTGGGGTTTTACCTAAAGTTAATCCTAAAAACTTATCCTCGAATATCGCCGGCGTTCTATTTATAGCTTGTAAAAATGCAAAGAATAACGGAAGTTGAATAAAAGCTAGTAAGCAACTACCAAAAGGACTTATATTATACTTTTTATAAATCATCATCATTTCTTGAGATTTAGCAAGCATCGCTTCATTATCATTTCGATTAGCATATTTCTTTTCAATTCGTGCTAACTCCGGCTGAGCTTTTTTCATATTATCTGATTGTTTCATTGTTTTCCGAGATATTGGTAATAATATTAGTCTAATTGCTAAACCAATAATAATAACTGCTAACCCAAAATTATTAATTAAATAACCTAATTTTAAAATAATGAAAGCTAAAGGTTTAACAAATATTCCTTCCCAAATTCCCGAAGCTTTATTACTCGTTAATTTAAAATCTGCACATTTAGGTAATTTATCATATTTTATTTTAGTTTGGTCTTTATATTTAGTATATAAATCATCTAAAGCTTTATCTTCCGGTTTACATAAAATATCTTTTTGTAAAACTTGACCAGTTTCTTTGTTTTCTACCGGTTTTTTATTATCCATTATATAATTACTATTTCCACATCCCGTTAAAAATAGTCCACTAATAATAATTAATACTATTACTTTCCATTTCTTCATATTATATTCCTTTCTCTAAAGCTTGGGCTAAATCTGCTCGCATATCCGCAAATTTTGCTTCATTAATACTCTTCTTCACTATTATAATATAATTTTGCTTAATTGAAAACTTATTTTTATTCTCATCAATTAACATTCTTAATTGTCTCTTAATTTTATTTCTAACTACGGCATTTCCTAATTTTTTACTTACTGCTAAACCAAACTTAGGAAAATCATTATCTCCAACCTTATAATATATATTATAATATTTAGTTTTTAAAAGTTCTCCCTTATTTATTATATCATTAAAATCCGCATTTTTCTTTATCATTTCCTGCTTTTTCAAACTAAACTCACTTACTTTCAAAAAAAATACCACTCTAAAAAAGTGGCTATCTTGCTAAAACTTTACGACCTTTCTTCCGTCTACGACTTAATACATTAGATTCTTTACGAGCAAAAAATCCATGTTTTTTCGATTTTTTCCGATTATTTGGTTGATATGTTCTCTTCATACAGCACCTCCTTAAAAATTTCAAGTATTTTCATTATAATATTTTATTTGGGATTAGTCAAGGTTTTTAGCCTATTTGTTAATCCTTTTTTAAAATGTATACGTATCATTAGTTAAAATGTATACATACTTATGTTGTATAATATATCTCTTG
>CANQYU010000062.1 GCA_947628145.1 uncultured Bacilli bacterium
GCGCCCTAAGGGAGTCGAACCCCTAACCTTTAGATCCGTAGTCTAACGCTCTATCCAATTGAGCTAAGGGCGCATCCCAAAGTGCACTTCATTAAAAATGCAATATCATTATATTATAATTATATGTAAAAATCAAGACTTTTTGCAATTTAAATCAAATTTACCTTTAATCTTTATCTTTTCCTAAGATTTTATCAATTGAGTAGTGATATTTTTTAGCTAATTCCACTACAACCACCGTTAATATTAAAGTTTTACTATTTTCATACCGGTTCCAAGTTGGTTGATTAATATTTAATTCATCCGCAATTTTAGTTTGAGTTAAATCTTTTTTTAAACGAATTTTTTTCAGGTTTTCTCCTGTAACTTTAATTTTAATATCCGGTTTTGCATTAGCATATTTTCGTTTATTATTAAAACCAACTACATAATCAATTGAAACGTTAAAATAATTGCAGAATTGGTTTAATCTTTTAAGGGGAATAGTATCCGAGCCACATTCCCACATACTATAAGAACCTTTAGTAACTCCTAATATGTCCGCGACATCTTTCTGTTTTAACCCCGCTTCTTCCCTTATTTCTTTCATTCTTGGAAACTGCATATTATTCACCAGTAATAATTTTCTCAAAAATTATGTAGATATTCCTTTTTTGGAGTTTATATGTATAATATTTTACAATTTGAAAATTATGTGATAAAATTACCTTAGGTGGTAACTATGGTATCTCAAGAGGAAATTCAAAATTTATTTGCTATATTAAAAACCGAGCTTGAATTTGATGGAGATATTGTGGCTATAACTAAAATTCTTAAAGCTGAATTTAAAAACAATATTGAGCTATCTTTAAATAGTTGGAAAGAGCTTTTAACATATTATGATTTTCAAAATCTTAAAACGGACATGGACATTAGTCCTTTATTTGGGGAATATCCCTTATATGTTATTGAACATTTAGGTCTTGCTAAATTTTTTAAAATTATGGAAAGTCTTTCTTCAAATAATCAATTTTTAATCGCGAATGAACTATTTAAATCGTCTATACCCAACACTGGTTTATATCTTTATTTAGAAAAACTTATTATTAATAATGCTAAAGAAGAGGAATTAAAAACTATTGATACTGTACTTAATAATATTACTTTTTTTCCTCAAGAAATATTTGATTTAACAGATTTTCTTCGCCAAATTATGTTACTCCATATTAAATATCATAAATTAAATAAAGAGCATTTATTACAAATTTGTTTGAAAGCTCCAACTTTAAAATCTCAAGCTTTATTAAAAACTTTACTTATTGCTTCTGAATAGGCTTTTTGCTATAATAAAAAACTAGGGGGATAGTTATGGAATATTTTTTAGCTATTGATAAAGGCGAATTTGAGACTAAAGAACGTTTTACTAAATTATCATTAAAATCTATCGATAAAAGAAGAGGGAAGGCTTCTTTAGAAAAACCTAATAATTTAAAAAATATTGCTACTTTTACCATGTCTTTTAATAATTCTCAAGAATTAAAAAGTTTTCTTATATCTATGAACATTTTACCTAAAATTTATCAATATTATGATGTTGTCATTGCCTATGAAGAACCATATTCTAAAAAAATTCGTTTTTTAGAGGTGGCCTATAAATGTTATGAAAAATATTTTGATATTAATAATTTATCTAAACTTATAGCCCAAAGAATTAAAAAAAATCCCGAATTTTTATTTCAATTTTTAAATTATTTTCCTCCTTATTATTCTAAAAAAGCTTACTATGCTCTAAAAAAAACTCCTTTAAGAATAAAAGAATTAACCACTAAAGTTAAAGATTTTTTAGAAAGTTTATCCTATAGTTTTGTTGAACCAGAAGAACCATCTTTTCTGGGTTTATATCTAGCGGCTATCTTACTAGCTAACTATGACAATATTAAAAGTAAAATCCTACCATTTAATCCTAATATATCTCCTCAAGCTTTAAAAGTGGAAGAACCTATATTGCAAACAAAATTATTTTAATGTCAAAATTATGTCAAAACTTGACGCATACTCTTCATAAAAACGCAAATATTTAGTATTATAATATTGTAAAGGAAGTGTGCTCATGTTATATCCATCTATTGATAAGTTATTAAATGTTGTTGATTCTAAATATATTTTAGTTCATGTTTCATCTCAAAGAAGCAAGCAAATGCTTGAAAATCGTCATTTTCAAATGAAAGAAAAAGAATACGTAAATAAAAAAGAATTAGGTCGAGCTTTAGAAGAAATCGAAAAAGGTCTCGTAAAATTTAATAATTTATCAAAAAATACTTGATTTTGACTATCTCATATGTTAAGATAGTTATGTTCTTTGGGGAACTAGCTCAGCTGGCTAGAGCATCTGCCCTGCACGCAGAGGGTCGCGGGTTCGAATCCCACGTTCTCCACCAAATAGATATCAAACTCGGACTTATCAAATAATTTGAACAGTTCGAGTTTTATTTATGGAAACAATTAAATAATGAAAATTTTAATTTCACGGGATTTCGTGAAATGGAAATCTTAAAGAATAATAATGGAATAAAGGAATTAGAAAATATTGATAAATATTTAATTGAAACCAAATAAATATTTGCTAATTTAGAAAACCACTTGCATATTAACAATATCAATATAGAAAGGAAGACTATGGAACAAATATACAACAAATTAGTAAGAGATAAAATACCGGAAATAATTAAATCAAATGGCGAAGAACCAATTACGAGAGTTCTAACAGATGAGGAATATAAAATTGAATTAGAAAAAAAATTAAAAGAGGAAGAACAAGAAGCTTTAAGTGCGACTGGAAAAGATAGAATAGAAGAATTAGCTGATATGTTAGAAATAATAAAATATTTAGCTAAATTAGAAAATGCCACATTAGAAGAAATTATTGCTATTGCCCAAGAAAAAGGAGCAAAAAGGGGGACCTTTGAAAATAAAATATTTTTAGAAAGGGTATTGAAAAAGTAATTAATTAAAATAATGAAATTTTATTACAAAAGTAAAAAGTAAGGCTATGAGTAAAAAAATCATAAGAATAAGTGATAGTATTATTGAAAATTTAGATTAGTACCGACCTATATAGTTGCTCCTCTTTTTTTAATTGCTTAATAATCAGAGTAAACCATTGAAATGAAGCTCTTTTTCTTTAAATAATTTTCTTAAAACATAATAAATTTATGATAAATTATAGTTTTTTTTTATGACTTTTGTTATAATCCTGAATTTATCAGTTTTTAAAAAGTAAAATCTCCCAAGCCCTTTATTTATAAGGATTTGAGAGATTTTT
>CANQYU010000063.1 GCA_947628145.1 uncultured Bacilli bacterium
AATGCTCGAGGAATAGCTATAGACCGTAAAAATCCTAAACAATATAATGAAGATAATATTACTAAAATTAAATAAGACTCCCAAAAGTCTTTTTTTTATTGAGAAAAAATATTATAATATACTTGTGATGAAAAATGTTTTTAAAAGATATCAAAGAAGCTGTAAATTTATTAGCTAATGAGTGGGATTTAGGTAGTAATGCAAGTGGAGCTCCTAAAAAACTTTGTGCTTTTATATATTTACTAGAAATACTAGAAGAAACAGAGAAATTTGTTTACTATAAAGAAAATGGTAAATTAATAGGTTTTGCTGGTTATGCTAAATGGAATTCTAAAAATCATCTAATAAGAAAAAAATTTTATGGTTTTGTAAAAAAGATAATATATAAAAGTAATAAAATAAAAGATAAAATAGCTTTACAAGAATATCAAATAAATTATGATTATACCCCACAAAATCTTCAAAATTATTTTGATGGTGAAATATCTATGCTAATTATTAATAAATCTCATAGGGGTTTAGGTATTGGCAAAAAAATGCTTCAAGAAATATTTGAATTAGCTAAAAAAGATAACATGAAAAATCTTCAAATTTTAACCGATGATTCGTGTAACTATAAAATATACGAAAATCTTGGATGTAAGAAAGTCTATGAAACTTATATTGTTAATAAAGAATATGGTAAATTAGGCAAAGCTTATAAAGAAAGAGCCTATATTTATGAGAAAAAATTAAAATAGTTATTCCATTATAAACTAATGTAATATATAATAATGTTGTAGGTGGTATTTATGAATTATGATTATATTGTAGTAGGAGCAGGTCCCAGTGGAATATTTTTTGCTTATGAAATGCTTCAATTAAATCCTAATAAAAAAGTCTTATTAATTGAACAGGGAAAAGCTGTAGAAAATAGACATTGTCCTATTAATGAAGTCGGAAAATGCGTCAAATGTGAAAGATGCAATATTACCTGTGGTTTTAGTGGGGCTGGAGCTTTTTCTGATGGTAAGCTTTCATTATATGATGAAAATGATGATGATATTCATGTAGGTGGTGATATTCATAAATACATTGGTGTAGATAAAACTAAAGAATTAATTGATTATGTTGATGATATTTATGTATCTTTTGGGGCTGATAAACATTTAGAAGGTATTGACTATAAAGATGAAGTTGCTAAAATAATGGCTCGAGCTAAAAAAGAAAATATTTCTCTAGTAAATATTCCTATAAGACACATAGGTACCGAAAAATCTCATGATTTGTATTTAAAAATAGAAAAATATTTATTAGCTAATAATATTACAATTGAATTTAATACTAGTGTTGATGATTTAATAATAAAAGATAATACTATTAAAGGAGTTAAAACAACTAATTTAATTACTAAAAATAAAAATGAATATTATGCTCCCGTAGTTATTTTAGGGGTAGGAAGAAAAGGTGCTAATTGGCTATCTGATATGTGCTTAAAATATAATATTGAGCGAACTTCGGGTATCGTTGATATTGGTGTGCGGTACGAACTTAGTGATAAAGTAATGGCAGATATTAATAAATATATGTATGAAGCAAAATTTATCTCTCATCCTACACCTTTTAAAGATAAGGTACGAACTTTTTGCCAAAATCCCAGTGGTTTTGTAGCTAGTGAAGTATATGATGAAAATATTACTTTAGTAAATGGTCATTCTTATAAAGAAAAAAAGAGTAATAATACTAATCTAGCTATTTTAGTATCCCATCACTTTAATTATCCTTTTAATAAACCAATAGAATATGGACGAAATGTTGCTAAAAATCTAAATTCTTTAGGTGATGGCAATATTGTGGTTCAACGTTTAGGCGATATTTATCGGGGCAAAAGAACTTGGCCAGAAGAATTAGAAAATAATAGTATTAAACCAACTTTAAAAACTGCCGTTGCAGGGGATATTACTTATGCTTTAGGTTATCGTACTATGACTGATATTTTAGAATTTATTCGTAGTTTAGATAAAGTTATTGAAGGTTTTGCTAATCCTGATAATTTATTGTATGGACCGGAAATTAAATTTTATAGTAATAAATTAACAATTAATAATAATTTTGAAACTAGTATTAAAAATTTATATTCAATTGGTGATGGAGGAGGTTTAACTAGAGGTCTTATGATGGCTTCAGCATCAGGAGTTTATTTAGCTAGATATTTAGGAAATAAATAAAAAAATAGCTCATGCTATTTTATTAAAGATAGTATTTCTTTATTAGATAATTTGGTATATTTCATTATAGTATCAATTGAAACATCATCTTTTAACATCTCTTTAGCTGTTTCTATAGATTTTTGCTTTAATCCAAGTTCTATTCCTAGCTTTTTACCACGTGCTTCACCACGTTTTTCCCCATCTCTTTCACCATAGTATCTCTCTTCATCTAATGCATCTTGAAAAGCATTCTCTGATGTTTCTTTATACCACTCCTGTACTACTCTGATTGAATTTTCTAATGACATTTTTATCCTCTTAAAGATAATATCTCTTCTTTAGGTAGTTTAGTAATATCGCTTATTAATTCTGTAGGCATATCTCTTTTTAGCATCTCTTTAGCTGTTTCAAGTTTATTTTGCTTTAATCCAAGTTCTATTCCTAGCTTTTTACCACGTGCTTCACCACGTTTTTCTCCATCTCTTTCACCATAGTATCTCTCTTCATCTAATGCATCTTGAAAAGCATTCTCTGATGTTTCTTTATACCATTC
>CANQYU010000064.1 GCA_947628145.1 uncultured Bacilli bacterium
CATCATTATAAAATTAAATATTTATATAATGTTCCTATAACTCATTATTCTTATACTAAACCATATGATTTTAAACTTACTCAATTTGTTTATGGATATATAAGTAATTATTATATTAGAGCAAAATATGGTAAATTTAGAAATTTTTTGAGAGGGTTAAATTATTTATTTAATGTTGGATTTGGGAGAATATCTTTACCAAAAAACGTTGATAAAAATATTCAAAAAAAAGCTAGATCAATGATTCGCAAAGCTTTATTTACTAAAACAATTAAATATACTTTGGTTAATCTATTTACCCCTAAGAGTGATTTTAAACCAACTTTTATTAACGGTTTAGATTACGAAATAGTAAAAGAAAATGGTTTCTTTACTCAACCTGATTTTGAAACTAATACCCTAGTCAGTATCCTGGTTAGAACTTGCGCTCGTCCTGATGTCTTAAGAGAAACCTTAATTAGCTTAAGAAATCAAACATATAAAAATTTTGAAATAGTAGTTGTTGAAGATGGTAAAGATACAAGTAGGGGCATGATTGAAAATGAATTTGCTGATTTAAATATAAATTATATGGCTACCAACGAGCATAAGGGTAGGTCAGCTGTCGGCAATATAGCTATTTCACGAGCAAAAGGAAAATATTTAAATTTCTTAGATGACGATGATTTATTTTTACCAGATCATATTGAAACTTTAGTAAAATACCTTGAGTTATATAAAAGAGATATCGCTTATACTTCTTCATTTGAAACTAAAATACAAGTTTTATCAAAATCTCCATATAAATATAATGTTAAAGAAAAAGGGTTATTTGGATTTGGGGATTTTTCGAAAAAAAGATTATACAAAATGAATTTATTTCCTATTCAATCAGTAATGTTCAAAAAAAGTTTATTAACAGAGTCAGGTGGCTTTGATGAAAACATTGATGCCTTGGAAGATTGGGATTTCTGGATTAGATTATCATTAAAAAATCATTTTTATCATGTAAATCATACTACCAGTATTTTTAGAACTCCTTATAAAACTAAAGAAAAGGAAGAAAGAGAAGAGTTCTTAAGAGAATCTTTAGAATATTTAGAAAATAAATTTGTAACATATAAAGTTGAAAATTCCGTTTATGATTATTATAGAAAGTAAGGTGTAAAATGAAATTATTTTATATTTTAGGATTTATAATATTTTCCATAAGTCTTCTTTTATTTAAAAGAAGTACCGAACGTAAAAGTTTTATTTTATCAGCCATTATATATTTAATCTTTATATTTATAATCAATTCTATAATAATCTTTATATTGAGTAGTATAAATATTCCTGCTAGTTTATTAGTTAGAGGAATAACTTTTATAGTTTTATCAATACCTTTATTAATAAAAACTTATAAAGGTAAAGAAATTCAAAAGTATTATATAAAAAAATATGAAGGAGTATTTCTAGCTATAGCACTAATTTTAACTAGTACTATCGGAATATATCGTTTTGGAAAAAATTTAGATTTATATTTTGAAACTACTGATCCAGCAAATCATTACTTAATGGCCGAAAGATTTAGTGAATCTAATTTATTACTTGAGAAATCGCCGGCTGATGAATTTTACGGTAAAGCCGAAGGCGGAACATTATTCATGTCATATACTACTTTAGGAACTTTATTCCAACTATCCAATAATGATTTTACGACTAATATTGATATTTTTATAATTTTTGAATTAACAGTAGTATTCTTATCCATTTTAATTATGCTTTACTGTTTGGACTCTTTTATTAAAAAATGGGATTTCAAGAAATTAATATTAATATCAGTATTAAGTATTCTCTTTACTTTTGGTTATATTTATAATAATCTAATCTTTGGTTTTCATTATTTAGGAATATCAATATTACTAATTTCAATATTAATGTTACTAATTCATGAAATGTTTAAAAATAAAATAAACTCATTTGATTTATTAATATTAAGCCTTTTCTCTTTTAGTATTTTTATTACTTATTATTTATTTATTCCCATAATATATGGTGCAGTTGGACTATATATTTTATATCAATGGAAAATTTTAAAAAATATTAGTTTCAAAGAAGCCGTAAAATATATTTCTGTTATATTAGTAATACCTTTTATTATTGGTATGTGGTATTACTTTATCAGTAATATGTTTGTTAAATCTAGCGTGTCTTCTCCTGTAAATATTTTCAAATTAGATGGTTATATTTATAGAAATTTAATATCTAATTTTATACTTATTTTAGTTATTATTATAAACGAGTTTATATATAATTTAAAACATAAAAAAATTAATGTTTTTGATTTAGGAATTTTAATGAATATAGTATTTATTGTTATTTTATTCTTCTTATTTTATAATGATAAAATAGCTAGTTATTACTATTATAAACTTTATTATCCTTTATGGACTTTATGTTTTATTAGTTTGGGTATAACATTATTAAGTGATATTAAAGAACTAAAAACTATGTCGATTTCTATTTTAAGTTTAATGTTTCTTATTTTTATCGCTCAATGTACGGATATTGATAATAAACTTTATCAAAAAAATCCTTTATTAAATAATACCACCTTTATTAATGGTATTACTGATATTTATTGGTTTAATAATAATAGATCTGATAAAAATATTTATGAATCGATATTTAGTAAAGAAGAATTAAAAGATATAACAACTATTTATAATAAATATTCTAAAGAACTTCATAATAATAATTATTATTTTGT
>CANQYU010000065.1 GCA_947628145.1 uncultured Bacilli bacterium
AGTAGGACCTGGAAATGTTCCTTGCTATATTGATAAAACAGCAAAATTAAAAACATCTGTAAATGATTTAGTATTATCAAAATCTTTTGATAATGGTATGATTTGTGCTTCTGAACAGTCAGTAATTATAGATAGACAAATAAAAGAAGAATTTGAAGAATTAATGAAACAAGCAGGTTGCTATTTCCTAAATACAGAAGAAACTGAAAAGTTGCGCGCAAGTATGTTTATAGAAGAAAAAGGATGCGCTCTAAATGCAGATATTGTTGGAAAAAGCCCATATAATATTGCCAAAGGAGCAGGAATAAAAGTACCAGAGGATACAAAGGTATTAGTATTACAAGAAAATGGTGTTGGAATAGAATACCCATTTTCAAAAGAAAAGCTAAGTCCAGTTTTAGCATACTATGTTGTAGACAGTAGCGACGAAGGAATTGAACTTGCAGAAAAATTAATTGAATTTGGTGGACTAGGACATTCGGCAGTTATACATTCAGAAGATAGTGAAACTATCCAAAAATTTTCTGAAAAAGTAAAAGTAGGAAGAATTATTGTAAATTCTCCTTCAACTCATGGGGCAATAGGAGATATATATAATACAAATATGCCATCACTTACTTTGGGGTGTGGTACTTTTGGTGGAAACTCTACAACAGCAAACGTATCAAGCGTTAATTTAATTAATATAAAAAGAGTAGCCAAAAGGAGAGTTAATATGCAATGGTTTAAAGTTCCAGAAAAAATATATTTTGAAGCAGGCTCAATTGCATATTTAGAAAAAATGCCAGATATTACAAGAGCATTTATTGTAACAGATGAAGGAATGGTAAAATTAGGCTATATAGATAGAATTTTATATCATTTAAGAAAAAGACATGAATACGTTCATTCAGAAATTTTTTCTGATGTAGAATCTGATCCATCATTTGAAACCATTTTAAAAGGTGTAGAGATGATTAAAAACTTTAAACCTGACGTAATTATAGCTGTTGGCGGTGGAAGCCCAATAGATGCTGCAAAGGGAATGTGGCTTTTCTATGAACATCCAGATGTAGATGTTGAAGGACTAAAATTAAAATTTATGGATATTAGAAAACGTACCTATAAATTCCCAAAACTAGGCAATAAAGCAAAATTAGTAGCAATTCCTACAACATCAGGAACAGGTTCAGAGGTAACTTCATTTGCAGTTATTACAGATAAAAAGATAAATAAAAAATATCCTTTGGCAGATTATGAACTTACGCCAGATGTAGCTATTGTAGACCCAGATTTAGTATTAAGTTTGCCAAAAAGGATTACAGCAGATACAGGTATGGATGTTTTAACACATGCAATTGAAGCATATGTTTCAAATATGGCATCTGATTATACAGATGGATTAGCAGAAAAAGCAGTAGAACTAGTATTTAAAAATTTAAGGCAATGTTATAACAATGGAGATGATAAAGTAGCAAGAGAACACATGCATAATGCAAGTACAATTGCGGGAATGGCATTTACAAATGCTTTTTTAGGAATAAATCATTCACTAGCACATAAAATGGGTGCAGAATTTCACATGGCACATGGAAGAATTAATGCAATTTTGCTTCCATATGTTATTAGATACAACGCTACAAAACCAACAAAATTTGTATCTTTTCCTAAATACGAATATTTTATAGCAGACCAAAAATATGCAGATTTATCAAGAAGAATGAACTTCCCAGCCTATACAAATGAAGAAGGTGTATGGTCACTTATACACGAGGTGCAAAAGTTAAATGCAGATTTAGGAATAGAAAAATGTTTTAAAGATGCAGGAATAGATGAACAAGAATTTTTAAGTAAAATAGATATGCTTGCAGATAGAAGTTTTGAGGACCAATGTACAACATCAAATCCAAGATTACCACTCGTTAGTGAATTAAAACAAATACTATTAGATAGCTATTATGGAAATGAAATAAAATAAATATTACAAAAAAATTCTTACGGAATTAGCAAAAAGAAGGAAAAATAGCCCAATAACATGACAAAATGTAACAAAAATGTAAAATATTTTTAATAAAACCTTAAAGCAAAATTTCCGTAAGAAAAACGCTAGACTGCTAGAAATTACCAGCATACAAGTTATTTACTTGTGTGCTTTTTCTCTATATAATTAAAGTATATAAATTTTTTATGTATTTATATTATATGGAGGGATACATAATGAAAGGTAAGGAAATACAAAAAAATAAAGTAAATATAAAAGGAATTTGTATAGGATTGCTAATAATTCTTACACTAGTAGCAGTTGTAATAGGAATAGTGCTATTTAGTATAAAAATGCAAAAAGTAAGAGAATATCAAGCAAATCCAGAAATAGCAAGGTCAATTGAATATGAAAGAGTAAAAGAAGGAGAAGAAAAAGATACTGGTAGCGAATATGTAGAATTTGATGCCTTTTTCTTACGTGACCTAGATGGAGATAACGAAGCAGATGAGGTAAGAGGAACATGTAGAAGAATAGGGGAACAAGATACTCTATATTTAGACCTAAATGTGCTAACAAAGGGAGAACTTAAAGATGGAGTAATTACAATAAATAGCAAAAATATGTATTTTCAAACAACAATAGTAGAAGATGACGAGATAAAAAGTAATTATATAAGCAATAATACACAAAAGATAGAACTAAAAACAATACAAAATGGAACACAAAAATTAATAACAGGAATTGTAAGAAGTGGAGATTATAGTTCAAGTTATAGAGTAGCAGAAGCAATAGGAAATGATATACATAACTATACAGCCAAAAACAGTGTAACATTAACAGGAAAACATGTAGATGAACAAGGAAATGAAACACAAATAAATAAAACAGTAGAATTTACAGTAGACTGGCATGGAGAAGTAAAAGCAGAAATATATGATGGTCAAGTAACAAATGTAGAAGATAATATAAAAGAAACAGAAGAAGGAATAGAACTAAATTACACATTTACAACAAGAGAACCAGTAGGAGAATTAAATATAAAAGAGGTAAAATTTAAAGCAGAAGTACCAGAATTAAATGGATTTGCACCTATAAAAGTAGAATTAGTAGGAGATAATATAAAGCAAAAATATGAACAAAATACAAGAACACTAACAGCAAGTAAAGAAGCAGTAGTAGATGAAACAGGAAAAATAACAAAATATGTATTAGATAGTACCACATTAAGGACAAATAGTTGGAGATTAAAAATAATATATCCAAAAGAAAGCTATAACATAGTAGAGCAAGATACAATTATATATAAAGTACCAGTAGAAGCCCAATATTTTGGATATAATAATGAAAATACGGCTCATTTTACAAATCCATATGAATCAGATATAGCCAAAAAGACAGTAATAATTACATATAGAAAATCACAAGGAACAGTAGCAAGAT
>CANQYU010000066.1 GCA_947628145.1 uncultured Bacilli bacterium
GATATTTCAGCGTTTAATGCACATTATGTTCCTGTTGGGGAAGATCAGTTACCTTTAATAGAGCAATGTCGAGAAATAGTGCATTCATTTAATAGTATTTATGGGGATGTATTAAGAATGCCTGAAATAATGCTTGAAGAAACTGAAGCTTGTAAGAGGCTTCCTGGGATTGATGGCAAAGCTAAAATGAGTAAATCGCTGGGTAATTGTATCTTTTTATCTGATGATAAGGAAACTGTTAAAAATAAAGTTATGAGTATGTATACTGATCCTAATCATATTAAAGTGGAGGATCCGGGTAAAGTAGAAGATAATGCAGTATTTACTTATTTGGATGCTTTTGCAACTGATGAACATTTTCAGAAATATTTAAGTGAGTATAAGAATTTGGATGAATTAAAAGAGCACTATCGAAGAGGTGGCTTGGGAGATGTTAAAGTTAAAAAATTCTTAGTTAATGTTTTGGAAGATATTTTGGAACCTATTAGAGAGAGAAGAAAATATTATGAAGAGCATATTGATTTAGTATATAAAATGCTTGAAGAAGGAAGTCAAAAGGCAAGAGTTGTTGCGGGTGAAACTTTAAAAAGAGTAAGAGATGCGATAGGAATAAATTATTTTGATTAAAAAAAGGGTGCTTGCACTTTAAGGGGTGATAACTTAAAAATTAAGTATCATCTTTTTTCATGAAAGTCTAATTTAATGTTTAAAAAAAGTTAAAAAGAAGTGACAAATTAAATTCATCACCCCTTAATGTTTAAGAACCAAAAAAAGAACCCTATTTTTGTTGAAAAGAAATGGGTTTTTATATTGATTATTTTTCTAAATTTAAAGCTTTATTTTTGATTAGTTTTATGAAAATTAAAATAGTAGTTAAAGCATATAAGATTTCAAATAATAAATTCCATAATATGTAATAATTTTCATTGGCAAATATGGGACTAAATAAACTAGTAATAATATCTCTTACATATATAAAGGGTATTTTAATAAATATTAAAATGAAGATAAGATATAAGAAAAAGAGCAGGATATTTTTTATTTTGTCTTTATTATTTGAACGTAATTCATTTATTAAGATAGATGCAGCGTCTAGGAGTTTAATGTTTTTAGTAACGGTATATTTTATGCCTCTTTCTTTATATATTTTATTTGCTTCTTCAGTGGGGTTTAAGTTATAGTTTTTTAAGTTTTCATATTTCTTTAGTTCTTCTTTTTTGGCATCATTAGTTAATTTATTTAAATGATGGTTTAGTTCTTTTAAAAAGGTTTCTTTATTCATAATTGTTCCTCCAATGTTCCTAAATTAAATGTGGTACTACTTTTTAAAGTTAAGTCTGTTGTTATCATTAAGTTATTTTCATCTTTTATATTTTTTTTACTATATTTATTTATTGTTAGAGATGTGTTTTTAGAATTTACTATTCCTTTGGTATAAATATTATTAGTGTTAATAATACTTATTTCATTTGTTATATCATCAAGGTCTATTTTAATAGGGATATAGATTATTTTAGTGTTTGCTTTTATATCTACTAAATAAGTATTGTTTTGATATATGGGGGTTAAAGAATATTCTTTATAGATATTATTACGATTTAAAGTAAAAGCTTGGAATTCTATTGGGGCAGTAAAGACAGTGGTTGTTAAAGTTTTACTAATATTTATTAATGATTCTATATAAGTGTCTAATGTTTTAAAATTAATTGTATTGAAGTAATTTATTAGATAATGGTTGTTATTTTCATTATGAATTATTTCATCAATGGTGTTATAATAATAAGTAAAATCAAAATTATTTTTAATAATATCTATACTTGGGAAATTATTATCTATGATAAAATTACAGATATTTTTATAAAAAGAATTATATAAGATAAGATTACTCTTAATTTCTTTAGTTAAACTATTAAAGAGATTAGTTAAAATATCATTTATTTTGGGAATAACTTCGAGGTCTTTTACTTCTTTTTTGGGAATAGTTATATTATTGCCACTGATAATACTATAAGCATTAGTTATATTTGTAATAGAGTTATATTTATTTAGTATTTTTTCTTTAGTTTCTTTTAAGTAAGTTTCTATTTTAATGGGAGAAGTGGCGGTGCGCAGGAATGATTTTAATTCTTCATCAATGTTATGGATTTTACTTCCTTTGATATTGAAATTTTTTTCAGCTTCTATTTTATTTTTTACAAATTCAATTTGTTTATTTAATATTTCAATATTATATTTATAAATATTATTAGAATATAAATTAATTAAATAGTTTTCATCAAGTTCTTCTTGTTTAACTGTGTTAATTAAGTTAAGTAAATAATCCTTTATTTCAGCTAGAGATTTATTTTCGATATTAACAAGATTATTTTTAAGATTACTATTATCTGTATAATTTAGGATACTATCAAGGGAGACAGCTTTTTTATCGATGATGCTATTTTTACCATAATAGGTAGTTAAGGCTTCAAGTAATGTGTATTTTAAGTCATTTTCTTTTATTTTTAAATTGTTTTTTTCACTACGAGCAGTCTGTTTAGCATTTTTTAAATTAATTAGATAATTAGTAAGATTTTGAATGTTTAAAATATAAATACTTTTTTCATTGTTTTCATTAATGCTTTTCTTTTCATGTTCAATAGTGTTTTTAAGATTTAACATTTCTTCTAAAGTTAGTTCATAATCATTATAATTATATTTTAAATTGGGACTTTTAGTTTCATAACTATCAAAAATTAGGTTGATATTATATTTTTGATAATTATTTTTATACCATATGTATTTATTTAAAAATTCTTCAAGAGAGGAAGTAGTATCAAAAGTAAATACTCTAGTTAAAAAACCAAATATTGGGTGTTTAATATCTAGGCATATTCCTAGTTTGCCATTTTCTTCATAGATAGTTGAGCCATAATTGTTAGATAGAAGATTGTATGCATTAAGAGTTTTAATGAGACTTGGTTTATCTAACATGTTCTTTCCTCCTTATTCTAATTATTATTATAACACGTATTTATTATTAATTCAATTTTATACTTGCTTAAAATTAAATAACATTATATAATTATTTAAAGGATGATGTTTATGAAAGTTGAAGTTACAAAGACACCTAGTAAAAAAGGTAAAGAAAGAAAGTCTCTTATTATTCCGATTGTTTATTTGATATTGGGGTTAATATTGGCTTTTAAGAGTAATGAAGCGACTAAGTTGTTATTTTGGATAATTGGTTTATTTGTAATTGTTTATGGGTTAAAAAATTTATATTTATATTGGAAAAATAAAGATGTGTTACAATATAAGAGAATTAATTTAACTATTGCAGTGGCATCTATTATTATTGGAGTTTTATTGATGATACTTGCTAATGCTTTAGAGATTGGACTTAGATATGTATTGGGATTTTTCCTTATTTATTTTGGGGTTAGTAGATTACTGACGGCGATTACTTTAAATGATTATATGAATGTTGAGTCTTTAAGTAATATATTTTTAATAATAATGGGAATATTTAGTATATTTATTTCTAATGCAATATTTGTAATTGTTGGTTGGTTACTTATTATTAATGCAGTTATACTTTTTTGGGATTATATTAAATAAAGATAGTTTGTTTTGAGCATTTTCTTTATAGAGGAGAATGCTTTTTAATGTGTGCCGTGCATGGCATATGTCTAGTTGGTGAAAGTCCAATACACGCGTAGGTATCGACGAAGTGTTAGAGAAGCACAAAGCATTAACAGTGATGTTAGGGCTAAAGGAAGTGTGGAACAAAATCGAGAGCTAACGAACAGAAACTTATTATAAGGCTGTATAGAGGGATAAAGTTGCATAACAAACTAAAGTCCAAAAGATACTCGTAACTTTATATAGTAAAATAAGTAGCTAATCGAGGAAAGATGTATGTCTTACCGCGGGAGGTCTTGCAGACGATTAAGGAGAACCCTAGTAAGAAAATCGGTCGAAAAAGGTTTGCTGCAAGAAGTCAGCAGAGGTCGTAGTACTAAATAATTAGGAAGGACTGAATAATTTGTAGTTTTTACTACTGAAATTGGAATAGGTTAAAAGTCAGAATAAATAAAAGGAAGAGTACCAAGCGTATCTTGGGAACGTGCCTCAAAAGATGATAACCTATGAGCGAAATTAGAAAGGTGGAAACAGATATGGAACTTTTAGAGAAAGTACTTTCCAAAGAAAACTTGAATAATGCTTATAAACAAGTATACAAAAACAAAGGAGCAAGCGGAGTTGATGGAGTTACTGTTGAAGAACTATTTTCTTATATCAAAGAACATAAAGAAGAAATACTTGACAAAATAAGAAATAGAAAATATAAACCACAGCCAGTAAGAAGAGTTTATATACCAAAGGAAAATGGAAAATTAAGAAAGCTTGGGATACCAAGTGTTATAGACAGAGTATTACAACAAGCGATAGTACAAGTTTTAACTCCAATATATGAAGAACAATTTTCCAATAATTCTTATGGCTTTAGACCAGGCAGATGTTGTGAACAAGCAGTCGTAAAAGCGCTTGAATTCTTTAATGACGGATATGCCTGGATAGTAGATATAGACTTGCAGGCGTTCTTTGATGAAGTAAACCAAGATAAATTAATAGGCATAATAAGAAGAACTATAAAAGACGGAAATCTAGTATCACTAATAAGAAAATTCTTACAAAGTGGAGTAATGGAAAATGGAGTTGTCCGAGAAACAAAAAAGGGAACACCTCAGGGTGGTAACTTAAGTCCATTGCTTTCAAATATTATGTTAAATGAACTTGATAAAGAGCTAGAAGCTAGAGGACTAAATTTTGTAAGATATGCAGATGATTGTCTAATTATGGTTAAATCAGAAAAAGCAGCGAATAGAGTAATGGGAAGTATAACTACATTTATAACTAAGAAATTAGGATTAAAAGTAAATGTAGAAAAGAGTAAAGTAGCAAGACCTAATGAAATCAAATATTTAGGTTATGGCTTTTACAAAAAGATTAATCAAAATAAATGGAGACCAAAACCACATATTAAATCAATTGAAAAGTTTAAAATTAAGTTACACGATATACTTATAAGAAATAAAAGTATAAATTTAGATACAAGATTACTTAAACTAAAACAAACAATATATGGTTGGGTTAACTACTTTAAAATTGCGGACATGAAATGCTTTCTTGATAAAATAGACCAGTGGATAAGAAGAAAACTTAGAGTTATTATTTGGAAACAATGGAAAAAGATAAAGAAAAGATATACTTGTCTCAGGAAATTGGGAGTAAATCATAGGGATGCCTATGTAACAGCCAATTCCAGAAGAGGATATTATCATATAGCGCATACTAAAGTGCTAGAAACAGCAATATCAAAGGAAAGATTAAATAAAAGAGGTCTAGTCAATTCACTAGACCATTATCTAAAAGTTCGTGTTATTACAAATTAAACCGCCATATACCGAACGGTACGTATGGTGGTGTGAGAGGGAAAAGTATTCATAAATTATGTTGAAAAGTTTTCTCTACTCGATT
>CANQYU010000067.1 GCA_947628145.1 uncultured Bacilli bacterium
AGGTGACCATCTAGACCAATAAGAGACATACTTTTAACAATAGATAACAAAAATGTTCCTCCTTTTTTATTAAATTTATATTTTTGTGTGAAAATGTGAGAATTTAAATGTAAATTTAAATTGTTTTTGTAGAGTATAATTTTTTAGATAAAAAATTTAAAATAAAAATTTTGAAATAATATACATGTATTTATAACATATTTTATAAGGTATGTAAATAAAAAATAAAAAAGAATTTGAAAATTTGTTATTTTTATTAATTTTTTGTATATAATATAAAAAAAGTATTGACAATACCATCATTACGAGTTATACTATTAACTATATATCGCGGGGTGGAGCAGTTGGCAGCTCGTTGGGCTCATAACCCACAGAGCAAACATCAGTTATTAAAGAAAGCTAAACTCTACAAGCAAGTTATAACAATAATTACAAGATTTGATTAAGTTATGAAAAAATAACAAAATTAAATCAAAAGGGACTATTGAGGGACTATAAGCATAAAAATCACTCAAAAAGTCTTTAAAATTAATTAAATATCGCGGGGTGGAGCAGTTGGCAGCTCGTTGGGCTCATAACCCAAAGGTCGGAGGTTCGAGTCCTCCCCCCGCAACCACTAAAAAATCCAGTAATTTCAATGATTACTGGATTTAATTTTTTATAAAAAATAATAAAAAGGGGACTACATTTTTGGGACTACAAAAATATAAAAACCGCTTCATTTGTAAGAAATTAGCATTTTGACATTATTATTCGACGTTTGTTACATGCACTTGCGAACCGCGTATTAGTAATATATAAAAAATTATTAAAAATAAATTGAAATTTCTATTGACAAAAAATGAAAGGTAATGTATAATACTTTACAATAAAATAGTTAATACTTTTGCAGTGGCGTTACAGACCACCAAGTGGAACTCATACAGAAAGTCGTATGGGGCATAAGTAAAATCAGGATTTTTAAAATGAATCCTAGTTTTACTTATGCTCCATTTTTTCGTTTCTGTAAAAGTAGTAATTACAAATGTCGACATTATACATAGTAAGTTGCAAATTGCTATGAGAAAGGAGAAAAAAGCAATGTTAAAGATTTTTTATTTTAAAAAGGATCTTGTACGTGAATGTGTAAAAATGCACAAAAAGGTTGGCAAGATTTTAACAGATTTTGAAGTAAATAACATACTTCAAAACAAGTTAACCAAAAACCAAATATTTGTTATAAAGAAATTTTTAATGAAAGAATTAGGTTGCCTAAATGGAATAGTAGATTCATTAAAAAATAGTAATTAGTTTTATACTTTAATAATTAACTTATTATAGCGTTAAAAGTTAATGATAATTAAAGTTATGAAATTACTGATACTTTACTGGAGCAAATAATATTTATTCTTCATTGTTCATTCAGTTGCTCCTTTAAAGTTACATGATGTTTGTTACATGATATTAAATTTGCAAAGAAAGAAGGCATTGTCATGGCAGACTCTTATGTATTAAAACCAAGTGAAGATACAGATTTATCAAAATGTGCATTTATAAGAGCTCATTGTTTTGATAATAGTATAGAAGCCGTAGGGATTAGTTACAAAAGGCATAGCAAAACATTAAAAGAGCTTGAAGATGAAAAAATGTATATTCAAGAGCACTTTGAAAACCTAAATAAAGAAATCAAAAAAGGTTTAACTGCAAAAGAAAGATTAAATCAGATTAACCATGAAATTCTAGAAAGAAAGAAAAAGTACAGAAAGTGTGGAAAAGGTAAAAGAAAAAGTAAAACAAAAGCAGACAACATGGTATCTTTAAAAAATTCAAAAAAGAAGATTACACTATTAGCAAAAAGAAATTTCCCACATTTTGCATTGTGTGCGACTATGACTTATGAAGAACCAGAATTTGACTTAAAGAAAGTACAACAAAAAGATTTTTCAAGATTTATAGGTAGGTTAAGATATAGATTTCCTAATTGTAAGTATCTCGCAGTTTATGAGCCACATAAAAACGGAAGTTGGCATATTCATATGATTTATAGTAACACAAAAGGACTTACAAGGGAATTACTTGAAAAGTTATGGGGACATGGCTTTTGCTATATAGAAGAATTTAATAGTTTAGCAGCTCCCTATCTTATAAAGATAGATGACAGGTTAAAATTTTATCCTACTGGTGCAAGAATTTATACTGCTTCTAAAAACTTAAAACAAGTAGAAACAGAAGAATTTACACCAAAAGCATTTGAAAAATATGTTAGTAAAAGAGGAATGAAATGTATATCAACACAAGCTAAAACTCTATACAAAGTAGATGTAAATGGTGAAAAAAGAGTTAATCATTTTATTTATAAAAATTATCAAAAGTAATTTCTCTTTATTGAAAATCATTACTTGCTATGAATACTTTTACCTTATGTATTTAGTATGACGCAAGTTTTGATTAATTTATAAGAAGGTTGTGATATTATGATTAGAACGATAAAAGGTGCTTATGAAAAAATAAAGGAATTAGATCCAGCAACAGATGTTACTTTATATGCAATTAGAAAAATAGTTAAAGAAAATAAAATTCCATACATTAGAAGCGGAAAGAAATATTTAATCAATGTAGAAACATTAATTGAATATCTTAAAGGAGATAAAAAATAAACACAAAAAGTGTGAAAATACTAGTAAAATCAATAATTATAGTATATAATATATTTGTAAAGCAAAACAAATGTTTTATAAAGGAGAATTACAAATGGCATCTGTAAAATTTATTAATGATAATACTATACAAGTAGTAGTATGTTTACGGTTATAAAACAAATCGGACAGAAAAAACGCAAAAAGAAAACATTTAAAATTGACCCATTTTTAACAAAAAAGCAAAAGGAAAAAGAAATTGAAAAAATTGTATATGAATATGAGCAACAAGTATTAAACAATTCATATCTTAATGGAGATATTAGATTTATAGATTTTAGCAAAAAATTTATGGAAGATTATGCAAAAGAAAATCTTTCAATTACAACATACAAAAGATATGAAACATTGTTAGAGAGAATAAATTTAGAAATCGGAGAGCTTAAGCTTAGTCAAATAAGACCACCACATATTAGAGAATTTAAAAAGAAAATAGAAAAAATCACGAGAAAGGTTGCTGTAAGAGATGAAAACGGAAAAATCATAAAATATGAAAACAAAAAACTTGCCAAAAAGACGCAACTTCACTATTTTCGCCTAGTCCACGCTATATTGGAGAAAGCTGAAAAATGGGACTATATTAAGGAAAATCCAGCGTCTAAGGTTGAAGCACCAAAAGTTATAAAAAGAGAAACAGAATATCTTGATATTGAGACAATTAAAACAATTTTAAAATTACTTGAAAAAGAACCAATTCATTACAGAGCATTTATAAGTCTATTAATTTATAGTGGAATCCGTAGACGGAGAGCGGACTTGCTCTAACTTGGCGGTGATGTAGGACTAGAAACTGATAAAATTCTTAAAATTTCAAAAACTGCTCAATATGTTGCTGGTCAAGGAATTGTAATCAAAGAACCTAAAACAATTAGCAGTATAAGAGAAATTGTATTATCGGAACGGAATTATAAAAATATTAAAAGAATTGAAAAAAGTACAAACCATAGAACATTTAAAACTAGGAAAGCCATTAAAAGATAGTGATAGAATTTTCACATTTCACCCAGATACCATATCTAGCTATTTTGTTTCCTTTATGAAAAGGAATAATTTACCAAAAGTAAACCTACATAAATTAAGGAACGCAAATATTACATTACAACTTTATATGGGAATAGATCCTAAAACCGCTTCTGTTAGAGCAGGTCATTCTAATATTGGAATTACTATGAATATCTATGCATATATGCAAAAAACTCGGAAATGCTTTAGCAGCTCAAAAATTAGATGAGCTTTTGTCTTAATTAGTAAACTATTATTAGTATGGGACTTTTACTTAAAACGCAGTATTGCGATTAATGACTTTTACAGAAGCGGAGATACCAGACCTTAAAATCGAAAGGAGAAATTTGCATGTTAAAGATTATCAAAGAAAATTTAAAACAACTGGAAGAAGATAAAATGTCAGATGCATCATTTTATAAAATTGTAAGTAGAGTAAATACAATAATTCAAGATTTAGGAGAAATGAATTATTTACACTATAATCAAGTAGATACAATGAGGGTTGAATTAGTGAAAATTGAAAATGCGCTTACAACAATAGAGAAAACTATTGAAAAAGCAAAACAAAATGAAATGTTAAAGAATTAACATATATATTATTTAAATAGATTTAAAGCAATTCATTTTTATAATGGGTTGCTTTTATTTTTGCACATTTTATGATTTTCAAAGAAGCGGTAGAAAAATAATTATTATTGAAATCTAATTCAAAAAAGAACGGCAAAATTACACAAATTAAATATTTAGACTATATACTTACTATATGAAAGATAAACTAGCTTATTTTTTATTTTCAAGTGTTACAAGAAAAAGATGATTAAAATGCTGATACATCAACGATTTCTAGACAAAAAAGATAAAAATTTTTTAAATAAGCATATACAACAACGAACATTTGTACTATAATAGTTATAGGAGGTGAAAAAAGTGGAGAACAAAGAAATCTTGAATAGATTATATGAGACAATAAAAGAGTTACCAACGACAGCAGAATATAAACGACTAATGAGAACTTTTGCAGAAGAAAAAGAAAAATTTTTAGAAAAAGTAGGAATACAAAATCGACAAGAATTAGAGAAACTGACAGATATGCTAGAAGAAATGCACAACGAAATAAATAATCAATGCTTCTGTGAAGGATTTTCAATAGCAGTAAGACTATTTGTAGAGGCAACATACAAAGAAGAAAGAGATGTTTAAGTAGGAATAGACATCTCTTTTTATTTTAGTTTTTAGAGTCTGCAATATAACGGATAAGGTTAGATACAATAGCCTTGTCCTCCCCCTTAAATAAATTAAGTGAATCAATAATAAAAGAGTCAACATTGTTGTTAGGTGATGTAACAATACCAGAGAACAACGCATTTGTATCAACTTTAAGAGCAGAACATATATCAACTAAGGTTTGAACACTTAACCCAGTTTTACCATTTTCGAGTAAACTAACGAAATTAACAGATTTTTGTAAATCATTAGCAAGACTCTCTTGACTTATACCTCTCAGTAATCTAATTTGTCTAATATTTTTACCAAGAGTTTCAAGAACAATAGATTTTTCCATAAAATACACCTCTTGTAAGAATTGTACCCAACAATGATACTTTATAGAAGAAAACAATACTTGAAAATATACAAATAATACTTGAAAAGTTAAAGTGAATATGATATAGTAAAGGAGGAAGAAAAAATGTGCATAAAATCAAAAACAACTGAAAACAACGGAATACCAGTTAGATGTTGGCGTTGCGGACGTATAATCTATGAAAACATAAAAACTGGTCGAACAGGATGTAGAAATTCAAAATGTGGAGGTTACCTTTGGGGCAGTAAAAATATGAGTGAAGATATGCTAAGACAAGTTAATAAATAAAGAAAGCGTCAAGATAAAAAATAAGGTGTTTTTCTTTTACAGTATAAACTATATATACAAATGCATAAAAAGGCTAATTTGACCTTTCTTTTGCCAATCAAGTATAAAGGTAATGTTAAGGGGGTGAAATAAATGAAAAAATCAAAGATGTTTTTTATATTGTCAGCAATTAGTATAATTATTACTATAATTTTAATAATCTTTTATAGTAATGCAATTTCTGATAGAGATGATTTATATTGGCTTAGTACGTCAGAAAAAGAAAATATGGATTATGGTAGAGTAATGTATGAGAAGGATACTGCTGTAAAATATCGTGCAATTGGTAGTATTGCAATGGGAATGATTTCAATTTCCACTTTAGGAACTGCAATAGTATTAAAAATTAAAGAAAATAGGAAATCAAAGAATAAAGAAAAATTTAATAAAAATATAAATGAAAAATATAATAATAAATATAAAGAATTAGAAAGTTTAGCAGAATTAAAAGAAAAAGGTATATTAACTGAGGAAGAATTTAAAAATCAAAAAGAAAAAATATTAAAATAAATTCATATAAGCCAAGAATAAAAGAGGTCCAGCGCCATTAAAGGTTCTGAACCTTTTTCTTTTGCCCCATATAACTTTAAGAATACCCTTAAACACTTGAGAATAGTCAAGGAACAAAAAGCATAATAAAAGTATAATACTATACTACTCAAGAAATCGAAAGACTTAAAAGCAAAAATAATAGCTACTGAAGAAAAGTAGATCTTCTCCCCCACCAGTTACATTAATAATAAAAATTTAAAAGGCAAAAGTATTTTATATTATTAAAATTTTACAATTCTAAATTACATAAAATCAAGGGGACTATTAGGGGACTAAAATTATTGCAAGTTAAGAAATGTTATTTCAAATTACCAAACAAAAAATGCTGATATTAAGCACATTACAAAACATGATTAAAAGTTACTGAACAAGACAAAACATATAAAGCAAAACTCATAACCCAAAGGTCGGAGGTTCGAGTCCTCCCCCCGCAACCACTAAAAAATCCAGTAATTTCAATGATTACTGGATTTAATTTTGTACATTAATTTTTTGTATGTTAATTACCAAGAAGTCCCAATTATTATTCATTCTCCATTTTAATACGGTCTCCTTAGCTTTTTATATTATTTTGTTTTGTAATATTTAGTATTATATTCTTCATTTATTAGAGTATTGCTGTCCAATATTTTTAGTTCTTTATCTTCACTAATATCTTTTGGAGTATTTTCAGTAGGGTCTATTGTTTTATTAAAATGTATTTTTATTTTGTCCCCAACTATTTCATATGTTCCCGTTGTTGTCGCTAAAGTTTCTAATGTTACTTGTCCATCTTTAAAAACATATGCTATATTTTCAAGTTCTTCTTTACACTCATATGTGCCATCAATAGTATAACTTGTATTATTATTATCTTCCAATCTAATCAATTTATAATTATCTACTAATAATGTATTTTCATCGATTACTTTTATTTTTTCAGTTTTATTAATTGAAGTCGTAGTACTTTCTCCTGTTTCTATATTAAAAGTTTTTTCTGTAGTTAAATGAATTTCTATTTCATCCGTTCCTATAGTTTTATAAGTTCCTTTTTCTTCATTTACATTACCAGATATTGATACATTTCCTTGTTTGTCAAATTCATAATAGGCATCACCTGCTTCAAATGCAAAACCTCCCTCAAGTATAATTTGACTTTCTGTATTAGTATTATTTGATTCTTGTTTATTATCATTTTCTTCAGCTATTTTACTATCATTTGAAATACTATTAGATGCATTTGATAAATTTTCTTGTTTTGTTTCAGTATTTTCATCTTTCTTTACAAAACCAAAATAATATGTTATAACCAATGCAACAATTAATACAATAATGATAAATACTAATATGGCTGTGCTAAGTCTAATTTTTGCTACCTTTTTTTCTTCCATTTTTTTCATTCCTTTCTCTTTGATATTTTATTGTATTATATAAAACTTTATAAAATAATGCAATATTTTTGTAAGTATGAATTTAATGTTACTAATTCAATGAAAAAATCAAGCAAATACAATAGCTACAATTGAAAAAGAGAAAAATGTTTAAAATATTTGCTAAATTATTATGTTCTGTAAGAGAAAAAGGCAGTAAAATAGTTATAAGATTAAGAAAAGGAAGTGGTACTCCAAACATAGGAGAAACAAATGGAAGAAAAATTAAATAATATATATAATGAATGCCTAAAAGAATTAAAAGATATAGGAATAGATATTTTAAACAATAAAAATGTTGGAGTAATTGATATAAACATATCTAAAAGAAACAATAAAAGATATGGATGTTGCAAACAAGAAGAACCTGACAAAAGTTCTAAAATTATAGAGAAAAAAGGATTTAAAAGAATAGTAAAATATCAGATATACAAAAAACATCATATTGAAATAAGCCCATGGGTATTAAAATTAAATAATGATATTATAAAAAATACAATAATACATGAACTTATACATTGTCTTCCATATTGCAATAATCATGGAAAAGAATTTAAAAAATATGCTAAATATATTAACCAAAATTTAGGCTATAATATTGCTACATTAGGCAATAAAAAAGAAGACTATATAAAGAGTAATATACAATATAATGAAAATGAATTGTATAAATATAAAATAATTTGCAATAAGTGCGGACAAGAATTTTATAGAAAAAGATTAAATAAAAATTTTTTAAGGAAATATAGATGCGGTAAATGTGGCTCAAAATTTAGTGTTATCAGTATAAAACCTTGAATATTTACATAAAATGTGGTATCATATATATATACCATTTTTTGGAGGAAAATATATGAGTAAATTATCAAAAATTAAGATGGAAGAAATTTTAAAAAAGGTTCCTATGATTTTATATAAAGAAGAGATAACATATTGTTGTGGTGATGTAGATACAGTATATAAATTTTTTGAATTATGCAATGAAGATGGAAGCGTAGATTATGGAGATTTAACTGATTTTTTGATAAAAAATGAAGGTAAAATAAATAAGGGCAAATTATTATTAATTACTGCAAATAATTATTTAAAATACCTTTATGAAATACAACAAAAAATTTATTCTAGTACAAATAATGAAGAAAAATTATTTTACCAGCAAAGATATGATATAGGGGCAAAAATATTCATAAATATAAAAACTTTATTAAAAGGTAGTAATGAAATTGTTCCTATATATCGTTATGATAGCAATACCAATAGATTCAAAATTGAGGCTTTAGATTCAAAGCAAATTTTAGAAGGAAAATCTAATAATACAAAAAAGTTAAAAAGATATAATGAGATAAATGAAAATGTTAAGCTTAACCAAATATCTGGAAGAGAAGAAGATCAAGATTATGAAGGCGTAGCATGGTTAATGCAAGCAATAGTATTAACAGATTTATACGAGGTTTTTCCAGATATACAATTTGGAGATGCTGTAAGAACAATGATAATAGAAAATGAGTTATTATCACGAAATATTGCAACACGAGAACAATTAAACAAATTAAGAGAGGGTAGCATAGAAGAGTATGATAAGTTTGTAGATGATAATTTAGATGTAACAAGAATGTTAAGTGATATGAGTACAGTAATAAAAGACTATATTGATTATGTAGATATGGATAAACTTATTATGATTTGTGCATACAGATTTATAAATGGAGTAGACCACAACGATTTAAAAATTGAAAATACAAAAGCATTAAAAGAAACTTTAGAAGAAATAGTAAAAATATTGGGAAATGACAGAATATCAATAAAATGTAACCTACAAGATAGAAGAGAAGAATATGAATTGAAAGAAATAAATTTTTCAGTACAAGATATTAAAGAATGTTTAAGAAAATTTGTAAATAATACATACTTAACAACAGAAGATATAAATAATTATAAACAACAAATAGAAAATGGAGAAATAAACTTATATGACATAGATGCTGAAAAAATTGATGTTATTTATTCAGCAAAAGATTTAGAAAACATAGCAACTTTAAATGATGAAAATTTTGAATTTGCTGCTAAAAAGTTAGAATGGGATAATGAAATCATCGTTCAAAAAATAATAGAAAAGGGTAACTGTTCTTTTATGTTATTAAAAGATTTAATGAATGATGAAAAATTATCAACAGAAAATATAATTGATTTATATATGCAAAAAATTATTCCAATAGAGCAGATAGAAAAATTAAAAATATTTGAGGATTTTGCAAAGAAAATTAGCTTAGATAAATTAGAAGAATATTATAATATTTTTAATCAACAAGATGATGAACAAAAAGGTGATAGCGCTTTTTATAGATATTTAGATTTATATAAAGAAATATTAATAAAAGATAACGAAAAAGCATTAGAGAGTAATTCTGATAAATTAATGGAACATATTGTAGAGGGCTACAAGAAAGAAGATAGAGAAGCATATGTACAAAAGGTTGAAACTTATTATAAAGAAGGAATTTTAACTTTAGATTCAATATTAGAATGGGACGACGAAAAAATAATCGAAAGATTTTATCAAGATGGATTAATAGATATAAAAAATATAGATGAATTACTTAAAAACAAAAAATTATCTTTTGATTTTGTTAATAAAAAATATACTGCAGAAGTATTTGATAAAGAGTTAGATTATGATGAAAGGCTAAGAATTTTAAATACAGGTTTTGTTGAACAAGATGATATTTTTAAACTATTTAATCAAAATCTTATATTTGAAGCGGATTTAGCAGAACTAGCCAAAAAAAGTATAATTAATCAAAATGATTTAAATCAATTATTGGAAAATAGAACTATGGAAGAACTAGAAAAGCAATCTTCTATAAAATTAGGAAATTTGAATATATTAACAAAAAGAAATAATGAAATATATTCAGATAATGATGACACAGAATATGTAAAAGATGAAAATAAAAAAGCTAAAATTATAATAGATCCTAATGAAAGAATGGAATTTATTGGTTTATTTAAAGCTCGCCATGCAGAGGCATATTTGGACGAAGATAATCCATTTTATAATTATGAATTTTATGTTATACCTGATGAAAGTGGAGATATAGGTTTAAATAGTGTTGTTATTGCAGAAAGATATTATGAAGATAAATATACAGAAGAAAAATTTGCTACGGGAAATGCTACATACTTTTTTAAATATAAAGACTTAATGGTTTTAAGTAATATGAAGAAGAGCGAAATGACAAAAGAAAGGAAAAATATTGTTTTTACAGTAAATCATTTTATTGCTACAGATAAAAAGGATGGTACTTGGGCAATAAAAATGATTTATAATCTAGCTAAAACTATGTTGTCAAATGATTTGAATGAATATAGTAAAGAAAATCAAGCAAAAATTGTTTTAGAAAAATTGGCTACAATTTATAGCCATGATGAAATTATGAAATTAATTGATAAAGCTGATGATATAGATTCCGGAAAGTATTTGTATTATGTAGAAGAAAAATTTATACAAGATATTACACATAAAAATAATATTGCTGAAGGTAAACATGTAGATAATGAAACTGAAAACAATGTTACAGGTAATAATGAAACTAGTGTAGGTAATGGAACTAGTGTGGGAGATGATGAAACTAGTGTAGGAGATGAACAAAGGTAACAATTTTATTTTTAGAAGTTGAGAGTATTATATATGAAAAATTTAAATGAATTAGTTGCAAATCAAATTTATAGATTGATAAATTATACGTTATCTAAGATTGTTAAACCAGATATTTCTATTGAAAAGGTTACTGATTTGGATGAAAAAATGATTTCTGATTTGAAGATTAGATATGGTATTGAGGGAATTATTTTAGATGTTGACGATACTTTAAGAAGGGACATGCATAAGATTCCTGAATGTAATGAAAAATGGATTGATAATTTAAAGGGACAATTGAAGGTTATTATTGTTAGTAATGGTATTGATAGAAATATTGAAAATTTTTTTAAGGAAAAGGGTATTGATTATATTGGTTTTGCTCATAAACCTTTGAAAAAGAATTTTATTAAGGCTTGTGAAAAACTGCAGATTGAGACAGATAAAGTTCTTGTTGTTGG
>CANQYU010000068.1 GCA_947628145.1 uncultured Bacilli bacterium
TAACTAATTTAAATAGACAAATAATTACCTTAAATGATAATTTAGAAATGAAAAAAGTTGAAATAGCTGAAAAAAGAGCAAAACTTATTAATCCTAAAATTAATATTAATGCTTTGGATATTTTTCTAACCCAAGAAAATATTAATCTTTTAGATAAATATCATTTTGATTATATTATTGATGCTTGTGATACAATAGATACTAAAGTTAGTTTAATTAAATATGCTTTAAAAAGGAAGATTAAGATAATATCTTGTATGGGAACAGGTAAAAGATTAGATGCCACAAAATTAAAAATAACAACTCTTTCTAAGACTAGTAATGATCCCTTAGCAAAAATAATGCGCAGAAGATTAAGAGAAGAAAAAATTACTCTTCAAATACCAGTTGTTTATAGTGAAGAACTTCCTTTAAAAATAAATTCACAAACAATTGCTTCTTGTTCTTATGTTCCAGGTGTAGCTGGGTTATTAATGACTAATTATATTATAAATGACATAATAAAAAGTTATCAAAATGATAACTCGGTATAAATTCTTAAAAGAGGATCATGATGACGATTTTGTAAATATTTATTGTAATATTGAACAATTTTTAAAACTTTTAAACATTCTTGATTGATAATATTATTCATTTCTATTAATTCATTAAAAGTATAGACATATTTATTTTTTCGATAATTATTAGGTGGCATTTGATTAATTTTACGTAAATTCATTTCTTTAATCGTATAATTTTTATGCAAATATTCTAAAGTAGGAATATAATATAATAATAAGTCAATTGAAGCACAAACAAGACTTTCGTTATTATACAAAATATCCTTACTGTCAATTAAACAATTGGATTTAAATTCATATAAATAATCCCCATTTTGATATAAAAGATAAATATTTTGGGGATTATTTTTTAAATACATAAAATTAAGAGTACTTCGATCATATACTTTATTCATATTATCACCAATCAAGTATATGCCAAAAATTAAATATTATTTCTTTGATATTAAAAATTCAATTAATATTTCCGGATTTTCTTTATTAAATATAATATCATATATTAAATTAACGATTTCTAAATCAATATTTTTTGTATTAATTAATTTATAAATAGATTTTAAAGTATAATAACCTTCAACAGTATTGTCTACTAGATAAGCATCTAATTCTTGAGATGAGAGTTTTTGACCAATTAATCGTCCAAAACTAAAATTACGGCTTTTGGTGCTTGTACACGTTAAAAGAAGATCACCAATTCCGGCATAACTTAAAATAGTGTTTTTATCTCCATCTAAAGATTTAATTAAAGATTTTATATCATGTAAAGCTTCCGTAATTAAGAAAGCTTGCGTAGTATTTCCATAACCTAAACCGTCGATAATACCAGCAGCTATGGCAATGACATTTTTAATACTGCCACAGATTTCTAAGCCAACAACATCATCAGTGGAACGAATTTTTAGATTATCGGTAGCTAAAGCGAGCGTAATTTTATCAATTGCTTTTTTGGAGTGACTAGCTAAACTTAACGCTCCCGGCTCACTCTTAGCTATATCAATGGCAAAAGTAGGACCTGAGATAACTGCTAAGTTTTTACATTTAATCATTGATGAAACTATTTTATCAATAAATTTACAAGAATCTTGTTCTATACCTTTAGTTCCAATACAAATAATAACATCTTCACTTAAATAATAGTACTACTTACAAATTGAGCAGCAACCATAATAAAAATTATTTCTTTATCTTTAACACAGGTTTCTAAATCAGTAGTAAATTTTAAATTTTGGGGTATTTTTATATAAGGTAAAATACTATCAATTTGTCCTTTTTTATTAATAATTCTAATTTTTTCTTCACTTTCAGACCAAATAGTAATATCTGAATTATTTTTATTTAACATTAAACTAATGGCTAAACTATATGCTCCACAACCAATAACTCCTATTTTCATTATCATACCTCATTTCTTCCATAATTATTATAAACGAATTTAATCTTAATTAATAGAATATCTTGGTAAAAAAATTATTTTTATGATAATATGTATTTAGTTACATAATACTTCAAAAATTATGAAAGGAATTAAAATGATAGAAAAATATATTGATTATTTAAAATATGAAAAAAAATTAAGTTTAAATACTTTGAAAAGTTATCAAAATGATTTAGAAATATTTCAAGAATATTTTGCTAAGAAAAATATAGAAAATTTAACTCCTAATGATATTCATAATTTTATTGATTTTCAGAGTAAAGAAGGCAAAAGTGTTGCAACAATTGCTCATAATATTACCGTTATTAATTCTTTTTATACTTTTCTAGCTAATGAAGATGAAAAATTTATAAATCCTTGTGAAAATATACTAGCTCCCAAAAAAGCTTTAAAATTACCCAATTATTTAACAGAAGAAGAAGTTGATAAATTATTAGATATTCCTTTAAGAGATGCCTATTCTTATCGTAATAAAGCAATGTTAGAGCTTTTATATGCTACAGGTATTAGGGTAAGTGAATTAATTAGTTTGAAATTTATTAATTTAGATTTAGAAAATGATTTTATTAAAGTATTAGGAAAAGGTAGTAAAGAAAGAATTGTTCCTATTTCGGATATTGCTAAAAAATGGTTAGTTAAATATTTAGAAGAATATCGTCAGTGTTTATTAAAAAATAAAACTAATGATTATTTATTTATTAATAATCAAGGAAATGTTATTTCCCGAGTTGGTTTTTTTAAAATTATTAAAAAAATATGTCAGGAAAACAATATTTCTAAAAATGTTAGTCCTCATATTTTAAGACATTCTTTTGCTACTCATCTTTTAGCGCATGGGGCAGATTTAAGAGTTATTCAAGAAATGCTAGGG
>CANQYU010000069.1 GCA_947628145.1 uncultured Bacilli bacterium
TAAAATAAAAAAGGAATACCTAATTTTGATGAGTTAGGTACTATTCCAAATTTTAGGCTAGTACCGACCTATACAGTTGGTACTATTTTTATTAATATGATTAAAATCACAATAATAAGGAGTATTATGATAGTGCAAAGATATTTCTCTGTTTTTTTCATAATCTCACCTCCTTCCACTTTAAAAAGTAAAGGAGAATAGTACCTAAACTAACTAAGTATTCCCAAAGCAATTATATCAAACATTTGTTCTTGACACAATATATTTTATAAAAATTTATGACAATTTAAAAAACACACTTGCATATTGTCAAAAACAATAAGAACGTAATGATATTAAAAATATTAAGAAATAATATAAATGATAAAGAAACCAATTTTTTCAATAACTTACAAAATTACAATCCAGACTATAATTAAATACATATAGAAGAATATTTATACAAACAAGAAAAAACAAAAAAATTAATAAAATAAAAGTTGTATATTTCTCCCCTTTTGAGCACCAAATTGATTGAAATATATGATTAATACAAGTTTTTTATATTAAACCATTAGAAATTGAGGTGAAATTTTGGCCAAAGTTTTAGTATTATTTTCAGGTGGAAAAGATTCTATGCTTAGTACAATATTACTAGTTGAACAAGGTTTTGAAACTATTTTAGTCCATTATGATAATTCATTAGAATTAGGAAATAAAAATGTAAAAAGAGAATATAAAAGATTAATGAAAAAATATAACGAAAATAAAGTAAAATATCTTGGTGTAAAAAAAACCGATGCTATATTTAGATCATTTATTAAAGATTTCTACAATTTAAAAGTTGATGAAATTTTAAAAGAATATGGCAAAATCTCTTTTTCTCAATTCAATTGTCTTGCTTGTAGACTATCTATGTATGTTACAACAATTATTTTATGTAAACAATTAAATATATCCTATGTTGCCGATGGAGCCAGAAAAAGTCAATTATTTGCTATTGAACAAGATAGTATGCTAGATCTCTTTAAAGATTTATTCAAAGAATATAATATTAATTTATTATTACCAGTTAAAAATTTAGAAAATGATTTTGAAGAAAAAAATGAATTTCTTATTCGTGGAATTATTCCCAAAGTTATTGAATCACAATGCTTAATTGGAATGCCTATACAAACTAATGACTATGAAATTTTAAATGCCTCCATAAATATTTATAAAAAATTTCTTTACCCTAAAATTAATAATTTAATTGAAAAATATAAAAATGTGGAATTTGGTGATGATTACTTATGATTCCAGATAATAGAAGCAAATATTTTGTTTTTGTTCCTTTTTGTTTACTATCTCAAGCTTATCAAGCTGAAGGATTAGTGAAATATGAATGGAAAAGTTCAATTAAACCCATCGTTCAATTATTATTAGATAATAATATTAATATAATTCAAATGCCTTGTGCAGAAAGTAGTTTTAATAATAATTTAATAAGAAAACCTATGGGATTAACAAAATATAACCATAAAGAATTTAACGCCCACTGTGAAAAATTAGCAACTCTAGTTGCTAATGAAATAAAAAATATAATCACATCCAATTATAAAGTTATCGCCATTTTAGGTATAGAGCAATCCCCTTCATGCTGTGTTAATTATATCTACACCAATCATGGCAATGAAAAAAGAAAAGGCTTATTTATCGAAAAACTACATGCCAAAATCCAAGACTACAACATACCAATAATCGGAATAAATAGAAAATATATTACCAAATCTTTTAAACAATTAGAATCAATAATAAAAAAAGAATTAGAAATTTAAAAATAAATTGATTAACAAAAAAGTAACATCAAATATTATCAATATCACCTAACATTACTAAATTAGGTGATTTTTTATTTATCTTTATATATACTTATAATATCTTTAAAACTCATCTTAGATCCATAATTTAATATAGCATTAGAATATATTTTTATTGCTATTTTAGCTATTATTAATATAGTAACTATTAAAATAATAATAGAAAGTACAACATCTCCTCCTTTTGCAAGGCCCATCATAATTCTAAAAGGCATACAAAATGGTGCCGAAATTGGAAATAATGATGCAAATAGATTTAAATTACTGGTGGGATTCATCATAGTAAAATAAGATAAATAAAAGCCAACAACTGCAAGTATGGCAATTGGACTATTCGCTGATTGAATATCTTCTGGCTTGCTAACAGTTGAACCTGTTAAAGCATACAATAACGAATAAACAAAATATCCAAGTATAAAATATATTATTGTAATAACCCCTAAATATAAATTAATATTAGATAAATCTAAAACTGCCTCTAAAACTCCTTTTTCCAAAAAAACTTTTGCACTAACAATGGTAGTTACCACAATCAATATCATTTGTATTAAACCTACAATACCAATTCCTAAAGTTTTACCAAGCACAATATTTTTAGGACTTGTCGAAGTTACTAATGTTTCTATTATTTTAGATGTTTTTTCTGTAGTTATCGAACTAGACACCTGATAAGCACAAAAATATATCGCATAAAAAAGAACTATCGACATTAACATCATTACCAAAATATTTCCACTAACTTCTTCACTAGTTTGCATCAATTCATATGAAAAATTAGGTGTAATTGCTAACAATTCATCACGAGTTAAATCAAGCTTCTCGATTTGAATATTAGTATATAATTCTTCAAGAGCATTTATCAAATTTTCTGGCATTTCACTCATTATACTTGCACTTTCAACAATATAACGAATATTAATATTATTTTCTTTTTTCTCTACCTCTATAGCCCCATCTATTTTATTAGCTTCTATTCTTTCTTTTATATTATCAAAACTTTCTTTAGCAACTTCTATCTGATACCCTAAATCTTCTTTTTTTAAAAGTTCTAATTTACCTTCAAATATATCATCATTATCTACAATTAAAAGTTTAGTTATAAATTTTTCTTTATCAAAAGTTTTTAATATATTAGGTATATTAAATCCTACTAATATTAATATTAAAATAATTATTGTCGAAATAATAAAAGATTTTCTCTTTAACATATCCTTCATTGTAAATTTCATTACTGTTATAATATCTTTCATATTATCTACCAACTTTCTCAATAAATATATCATTTAAAGTAGGTTTCTTAATCTCAAACTTATCTACTTTAACCCCTGCATCAATTAATTTATTTAAAAGTTTATGGGCCATCTCTTCTTCATTTATTTTTATAACATAATTATTATTAGTTACATTTTCTATATCCATATGAAATTCTTTAATATACTTATCAATATTTTCTTTTACATTTAATTCTAATCTATTCGCTGGATATGTATCTTT
>CANQYU010000070.1 GCA_947628145.1 uncultured Bacilli bacterium
CGGACATAATAGCTTTGAATTTTCTTTTTGAGACTGTTTTCGAGTTTCTTCTGCTTGCCCATCAGCTCCACCCGCATCCGCAAGCTCCTTTTAGAGGGCCACTGCGTCAAGGCCGACGCTCTCCTGGGCCACCGGCATCTGCTTACCGACGCCGTCCGCAGCGGCTATCGCCTGGGCCGGACCCTGGGCACCCCCACCATCAACATGCGCTTCGAGGACGGCGTCCTGGTGCCCCGCCACGGCGTCTACATCGCCGAGGCCCACATCCTCCGCACCGGCGAGCGCTGGCCCGCGGTGACCAACGTGGGCATCCGCCCCACCGTCGGCGGCGGCTCCGCCGTCTCCGTGGAGAGCCACCTGCTGGGCTTCTCCGGCAACCTCTACGGCTACCAGATCCGCGTGGAATTCTACAAATTCCTCCGTGACGAGATCAAATTCGACAAGATCGAACAGCTCCGGGACCAGATCCGCTCCGACGCCGCCGAGACCCTCCGCTTCTTCGACCGCCACCCCATCGACCCCTTCGACTACCCGGAGTGGCGCGCCGACTGACCTTATTTTCTTTTCACGTTTTGACCCTTTACTTATGACCAGTCAGGGATATAATAGCCTCAAACTCCAAGAAAAGAGGCAAATCCCCATGTCATACAAAAAAATCCTCACCATCCAGGACATCTCCTGCGTGGGCCAGTGCTCCCTGACGGTGGCGCTCCCCATCCTCTCCGCCTGCGGCCACGAGACCTGCGTGCTCCCCTCGGCGGTCCTGTCCACCCACACCGCCGGCTTCAAGGGCTACACCTTCCGCGACCTCACCGACGACATGCCCGCCATCCTCGACCACTGGGTGAAGGAGGGCATCACCTTCCAGGCCATCTACACCGGCTACCTGGGCAGCACCCAGCAGATCGCCTACGTCCAGGACATCCTCGCCCGCGCCGCGGCCCCGGGCTCCGTCACCGTGGTGGACCCCGCCATGGCCGACAACGGGAACCTGTACCCCGGCTTCGACGCCGCCTTCGTGGAGGCCATGAAGTCCCTCTGCGCCCGGGCCGACTACGTCCTGCCCAACATCACCGAGGTCTGCTTCCTCACCGGCGCCGACTACCGCACGACCTACGACCGTGCCTACATCGACGCCCTCCTGCAAAAGCTCCTGTCCCTGGGCTGCCGGAACGTGATCCTCACCGGCGTCTCCTACGCCCCCGGCCGCACCGGCGTGGTGGTGCTGGAGAACGGCCAGTACGCCTACTACGAGCACGAGCTCCTGACCAACAGCTGCCACGGCACCGGCGACATCTACGCCTCCGCCTTCGTGGGCGCCCTGGTCCGGGGCCGGACCTCCTACGACGCCGCCCGCATCGCCGCGGACTACACCGTGGAGTGCATCCGCGCCACGGCGGAGGAGGACAACCACTGGTACGGCGCCAAGTTCGAGCCCGTCCTGGGCAAGCTCATCGCCGCCCTGGACGCCTGAACCCAAAAAAGAAGCCAGCCGGAGGAAAGTGCCTCCGGCTGGCGCAGTTTGCAAAAAATTCAATTTCAATATTTTTTCCAAGGACATGTGCCTTGGAAAAATCCCTTTTGTCAAATCGAGTGTGCGGCGAAGCCGCGCGCTCGATTTGACGGCAGGAAAAAATGCCCTGAATTCCGCAGAATTCAGGGATTTTTTCCGCACGTTCCCCTCTGTCAAAAAAGGGCAAAGCCCTTTTTTGACAGTCTAAGCCAGCCGGAGGAAATCCCCTCCGGCTGGCCTTTTCATATCATCGTTCCCTCAGCCCCGGCCAAACCGGGACTGAGGTTTTGTATTGCGTCAGGCGATCTCGTCGCCGCTGTGGGGGTCGAGCTTCAGGAAGCGCACCATCATGGTGCTGACCTCCGCCCGGGTGGCGCCGCCGTTGGGATCGATGAACCCGCCGGGCTTCCCGGCCAGGATGCCCTCACGGTAGGCCCAGCAGACGGCCTCCAGGGCGTAATCCGGGACCAGGTCGCGGTCCACGAAGGACTCGGGGATCACGGTACCGTCGGTGCGGACGTCGTAGCCCAGGTTCTGGGCCAGGCGCCACAGCATGGTGACCATCTGGGCCCGGGTGACGTTGTCCGTGGGAGAGAACTTGGTGTCGCTGATGCCCTTGACCACGCCGGTGTTGGCGGCCCAATCCACGGCGTCGGCGAAGTAGTCGGCGCTCTTCACATCCACGAAGGCGGAGGCGGGCATATCCTTGGGGCTGCCCTGGGTCCGGAAGATGATGGTGGCGGCCATAGCGCGGTTCAGGAGCATATTCGGGGCGAAGGTGGTGCTGTCGATGCCGTTCATCCAGCCGTTCTCGATCATGGCGGCCACGTCATCGTAGTACCACGCGCCGGGGACCAGGTCCTTGAACATCTCAGGCACCAGCCCCGCCAGAGGCGTATCCTCGTCGTCGATCTCGGTGTCGCCGGGCTCGGTGGGAGTTGTCGGAGTGGTCGGGGTAGTCGGCGTGGTGGGAGTGGTGGGAGTGGTCGGAGTAGAAGGTGTGGTGGACCCACCGGTGCCGCCGGTGCCGGGATTATCGGGGTCGGGTTCAGGATTGGGATTGGGATCAGGATCAGGATCAGGATCGGGATCGGGATCGGGATCGGGATCGGGATCGGGGTCCGGATCAGGATCGGGATCAGGTGCGGGCTCGGGAGCGGGCAGGGTGATTTCGACCTTGCTTTCCTCCTCGGTTACCGACCTTCCGTCCTCTTCAACCGTCACAGCGAGGCTGACATCGACGTCCTCACTGCCCTCCTCGAGCTCATCATACTTAAAGGTGACGGTGGCCACGATCGTGTCACGGATCACATCAGAGCTGGCGAAAGCGATGGTCACGGTACCCTTTTCGGCATCCTCGACGTGGCTCATCAGGACCGCGCCGCCGGTGACGGATTCAAGGTGCAGAGTTGCAGGGTCATAGGCCAGGGTCACAAGGCCGTTGGTGGTCGCGCTGGCTACCACGGGGACGGTGACCGTGTGGTTCTCAGTGTCCACCACGATGCCGTTCTCACTGCCGTCAGCAGGAGCGGTGACCTCAATACTGTCAAGGCTGCCCACGGGGACAATGGGCTGGATGTCCGCCTCAGCCTCCTCGACCTCCTCGGGCATGGTGATCACGGGGATCGCGGGAGCGACAGGATTCACGATGGAGGGCTCTTCCGGCATGGAGGGCTGGACCTCAGGCTCGGACTCAGTCTCAGGCTCGGATTTGGACTCGGTCTCAAACAGAGGCGCCAGATTCTCAATCTGCGCAGTGCCCTCGATCTCGACCTGAGCCACACCGTGGACAGCATCGGTGGTGTCGGGGATCTCAACGCCGTTCTCGGTGACCTCCAGGAACAGGCCGGGCCAGACGCCCTCGCCGAAGGTGCCCATGGGGGTGAAGGTGTAGCCGATGGAATCGGCATCAAGGAGCTGCTGGACGGTCATGATATTGTCATCCTCATCCAGCATAGCCAGCTGATAGACCTCATTGGTGTTGTTGCGCATGATGGAGAGGTAGAGAGCGCCGTCACTGCCCACCACCATGTTGGAGTAGGTGTTTCCGCTGCCGTCGCCCTCGGGCGCGACATCAAGGTTCAGCCGGAGGGACAAGGTCAGGGCGCCCTGACCTTCGTCATAAAGCAGGGTGATCTGAAGAACGCCGGTGTCGGTCATGCGGTAGATCACGGACTTACCACTAAGGGGCTGACCCTGATACTGATAACTCCAGTTTTCTTCCGTATTGGCAATGGCGAAGATGTTTCCGTTGGCGGCGCCGAAGTTGAAGCCGTACATCTGAGGATCAAGCGGGTTATCCTCGTTCAGCAGGTAGTTGCCGTAGGTCCACCAGTAGCCGGTGCTGGGGCTGTAGGTCATATCCCAGGGGACCAGGGAGTAAACGCCCTCAGCAGCGCCGGTAGCTTCAGAGACTGTGCCGCCTGTCTCAGGAAGCAGATAGGCATTACCGTCGGGGTCCACGACAACGATCTTGTTTTCCTCATAGCGAGTCAGAGCAGCGGGGTAGATAGCGTCACTCTCATCGCCCTCCTTGTCGTATTCGAGAACACCTGTCTCAAAGTCCCAGGTGAACTCCTTGGCAAGCCCCGTCTCGTCACCCAGGATACCGTGGGCTGTGACGGGGACGGTGAAGACCTCGACCTCGACCTCGGCGGTCACAGGCTCGCCATTGGCGCCGAGGGTCTTGGCGGTGGCGGTGATAACAGCCTCGCCGGACTCCACAGCCGTCACAAGACCGGTCTCCGCGTCAACCGTGGCCACGTTGGGATTGTTGGAGCTCCACGTGACGCCCCGCTCCTCCAGGTTCTTGGGGTTGGCGATACCCGTGAGCTGCGCGGTGGTGCCCTTTAGCAGCATCAGAGTATCGTCGCTGAGGGTGATATCCTCGGCATACTCCGCGGTATCCATAGCCATCAGACGGTAGGTGCTGGTGTTGCCAGCCTCGTCCGTGACCTGGATGCGGTAGACGTCATCCTCCAACGGGGAACCGTTGGGATCGTCATCACGGTACATATAGTAGTAGTACACACCACTGCCTCTTCCGTTTTCATAGAACCCATAGTTTCCGTCAAACTCAGCGGTATAGGGCACATCGGGGGTAGTCCCGACGAAATCATTGTAATACAGACTGGAGCCGTAACGAAGAAGGATGCTGGGGTTATACTCATAAGAGATATCTTCGCCGTCATTGTTCCACAGAATGATATCAATGATGGAGTTGTTATCCACAACCTGAGCAAAAACGTGCTTATTGTGATCATCACCAAGGGCCTCGGTGTACCAGGCACCGATGACCTCGGGATCCTCAGTATCCAGCCTCAGGGTAGTACTCAGATACGCACCCTCACCCAGTTCCCCGTCACTCGGGTCGCCGTTGGTCAGAGCATTCCAATCATAGTAGCCATTCTCATTGGCGTAATACTCGGGGGCTCGGACGATGGAGACGGTAATTTCGTCTACGGTCTCGCCCTCGCGGATGTTGGCAATGGCCGCAGCCAGGTCCACATCCACCACGTTGTACAGGCTGTAATAGAGGGAACCTGTCAGAGTGGGACGGAGCCACATCCCGG
>CANQYU010000071.1 GCA_947628145.1 uncultured Bacilli bacterium
CCTTGGAACAAACTGCATTTGTATTTTTCGCTTAAACACGATGACGCCCGAGTGATATTCAATCAGAAAATCTTGATTTAAAGCAAGAAGTCTACGCCCAGTTGGATGCCGCCCTTTGGTTTCTGGAGTTACAGGGTAGTTTTGAGAAAACAGCCTACTCCTTTACCGACCTTCAGGCCAGCGCCCTTGACGAGCTACTGGCCGACCCCGCGGCCCTGGCCTCCCTGGCCGGAAGCCTGGAGATCACCAACACGGAGGCAAAAAGTGCCCTGGACGCCTTGCCGGAGGAGTTATCCCCTGACCGCAAGCGGGTGGTGGAGACCGCCCTTCAGCTTGTGGGCAAGGTCAACTACTTTTGGGGCGGCAAGTTCTATGCGATCGGCTGGGACAGCCGGTGGGGACAGCTTGCCAAGGTCATCGCCGAGGGTAGCTCCACCACCGGCACCTACCGGCCCTACGGCCTGGACTGCACCGGCTTCATAGACTGGACGCTTCGCAACGCCGGTCTGCCCAGCGATGGGCATTGGTATGTGGGAACAAACCTGACGGAAGTGACCCAGGTCAGCGCCCTGCCCGGCGATATTGCCCTTTATGATGACGCCTCCCATGTGGGCATTGTCGTGGGCCGGAACAGCGCCGGAAGGCTCCTGATCTGCCACTGCTCCAGCGGGCAAAACAATGTAGTCGTCACCGAGTTCGCCGCCGCCGGCTTTGCCGTCCTGAGCAGGCAGGACATATATGCTGGCTAAGTATAGTCGAAATAGAAAAAAGGGGGCGCATAGTGCGTCCCCTTTTTTAATCGCTCGTTTGCGGGAATCTCTGCATTCCTTACTGAAGACGGCTAATCTGTTGCATGTATTGCAGCATGCAAAGCAACATCTGCGGGTTTTGCGCCGCTTGTTTTCGTTGCGACTGCTGCCCAGTATTTTTCGCTTTCGGCTATACTAGCCTCAAGAGCCTCTAATTTTGCCGCTTTATCCTCTAACTGTGCTTCTAAAATCTCTAATTCTTTCTTTGATGCGTCATACTGTTCCTTTTCTTTCGCGATTAGGACCTTTTCCCTGTGAAAAAATGCCCTGGTTATAATGATGCCAAGGAGAAAACATATTACACCACTTGCTAAAAAGTAAATCCAAAATTGAGCAATTAACGCCGAGTCTAAACCCGTGAAATCAAATGGCATCAGTTATCCCCCCTTTTTTAGATTGCGATTCGTGGGTAATAAATGACTCCACATATAAAATTAGAGCCTCTTTGCTGATCTCTCTGTTAGTAAGGCTATAAGTAAGCGTAGAAACAGCTTCCTCGTCAAAATATTTCTTATTATCTTCATCCAAGCCAACGATGAAAGAAGTTAAAAAGTATGCCGCATAGGACTCATTAACTGTATAACTATTATCTAAAAAGAATTGCGCCTCATCCTTGGCACCCTCAAAAGACAGTGGCTTATACTTCACAAACCAGTAGCAGAAAAGGGCAGCTTCTTTCGCTTGGGACATTTCCATGGCATAGGTGTGATTAGAATGGAAATAGAGATAATAGTCTCGCCTCTGCTCAATTCTTTCCACAATCCTATACAGTATCGGATAGTTAATTCTAATCTTTGTTGGATACGCACTAAATAAAGAGGCCATCCGTTTCAAATACAATTCAAAGTGCTTGCTGAATTTATCAGCATTTTCGACCATTAGAGTGGGCGGTACTTGCTGAAACTGGAAATCTTTTGCTGAAAGGATTTTATTTGGATACATAGTATCGTCCCTTCATTTTATAGTATATATTGACGAATACAATACTCAATACTTAATCCTCAGAATCTTGATCAAGTCTGTGTGCGCCCTTAATAGCGATGTCCCAAAAATCGGCTGTTCCCACGCGCTTATTCGGTGCCTTTCGGCTGTCCTGTTGTTTGGCAAATTGCTCAGCGCTCTCAAGGCAATTTGCGCAGATGTCGAACTCCGACATATCTAATTCCTCCAAATGAATTTGTTTTTCGGGGGACAAGTATGCCGAAAGCATACTATCTCCCAATGTTTTGTATGGTAACATAGTTTGTGCAATTTGTCAATAAAATTATGCAAATTAATTGCATTTTTTTGACAGTAATAATGCTGTGTTTAGAGAAATGGTGTAGTGTCTTAATTTGAGACGCATTTTACTCTATTTTTTACAAAGGGAGGGCGGAGAGCTTGCGCTCCCCGCCGTTGTGATTAGTTGCTTATAAGGACAATAGCGCTGTTCCCATTCGTTTTGGACAAAGGAATGGTGGTGCTAACTTGTTGCTTAATTGCACCAGATTAGCTCCAGTTCATCTCATAAGCACCCTGAACGCCTTGCCAGAGGAGTTATCCCCTGACCGCAAGCGGGTGGTGGAGACCGCCCTTCAGCTTGTGGGTAAGGTCAACTACTTTTGGGGCGGCAAGTCCTATGCGATCGGCTGGGACAGCCGGTGGGGACAGCTTGCCAAGGTCACCCGCCGAGGGCAGCTCCACCACCGGCACCTACCGGTCCTACGGCCTGGACTGCACCGGCTTCATAGACTGGACGCTCCGCAACGCCGGTCTGCCCAGCGATGGGCATTGGTATGTGGGAACAAACCTGACGGAAGTGACCCAGGTCAGCGCCCTGCCCGGCGATATTGCCCTTTATGATGACGCCTCCCATGTGGGCATTGTCGTGGGCCGGAACAGCGCCGGAAGGCTCCTGATCTGCCACTGCTCCAGCGGGCAAAACAATGTAGTCGTCACCGAGTTCGCCGCCGCCGGCTTTACCGTCCTGGGCAAGCCGGGTATTTATGGCCCATAAAAATACACCTCAATTTGAGGTACATTTATTTTCTTAGTAGTAGCGCATATTTTATTGACAGGGAAAGGGCGGGGTGCATCACGCACCCCGCCCTTGACTTTTGTTGTCTATTTCGCTATTTTGAAAAAACATCACCTTTCTGGGGCTTTATTAAGGCGGGAGAACCATCCCATGTCTCCACCTTAATCCCACTCCAAAATCAGCGTTCCCATGGGAGCGCGAGTATAGACTATGACCGCCTTGCCGTGCCAGTCTACCTGAGTGATAACGGCACCTGCCATTGCGTGAGTTCGCTCCAAAAGCCGCTCCTCCTTGTCAGGGAAAATCAGGACAAAGTCCCAACCAGGAAAGCCGTCGGGCTCATTTTCCACCCACTCACGAACCTCCAGAGTCAGTTCGGAGTCAGGGGCTTTATAGGAAGTGGTTTTAGAGTATATTCGCGCTTCTTTGGGCCAGATAAAATGCAACATTAAGCCAAGGAGCACGCAACCTGATAGTAGTATAGTGAGAATGGCACAGATAGCGCGCGTGTGGAGAATGGATTTTCTAAAACTTCCATTTTGCAGTTTGTCCATTGAAATTCCCCAATTTGCTGCTGATGTCTAACAGGTAATGGTATAGTAACATATTTTATTGCGCATTTCAAATGATGGAGAAGGCCACATCAAATTACTTCGGTGTGGCTTTCTCAAATTTGCAACCTAATTTAGAAAAATGCGTTTATTTTGCTTATCACTGCGGTGGTACATTCATCTGGAGCACCGCAATAAAATCCAACAGGATAAGTCCCAACAAACTGCTTGAGGGCACTGACATAAGTATTATATCGATTAAGATATTGAGCATTTGTAATAGAATTGTCGATTTCCATTTCCGCTCCGATAACCGTTGAACTCGTTTTTTTACCGCCAACAATGATTCCGTTTGTCAGGTAGCACATCTGCTGACCAACGCACTTTTGAACCAAGTTGACATTTGTTACGCCTAACTCGGGATAGAAATAGTACCCCGGCTGAAGGATAACATAATTGAAGTTGTTGGTAAGATTGGCAATACAGCCAACGCGTGTTTGACAATCGCCGGCATTGTCGGAGCGATAGTACGGAATCCAAAGAAACTGCTTTTGCATTGTGGTACGCACATAGTCAGAGCAGCTTTTCATGCACATCACAACGGGGTTGTTAAAGTTACTCCCGGGCACACTGGTGTTAAATGGGGTATAATACGAATCGAGACCCTCTTGTCCAAAATAAAAGCCCGCAATCGAGGTCCATCGTACATTTTTGTATTGAGTGCTACTGTTGATATCCACGCAGGCGCTTTTGACTGCACTAATAATATACTGCTTATAAGAAGCGACATATTGTAGAGCAGCTGGCTGAGCGCTGGGAAGAAAGCGCGGAAGCCCAATCCAAATTCTTTTGTTAGAATTAATGGCCAAAATTCTGTTCGCAAGAGTCATTGCCGCAGCGACAAAGTTCTCTATGGTACAATTTGTATATCCATTATATGTAGCGATTTCCTGCTTCATTGTGGCCTTAATTTTTGCGATGTCCTTTACAAAATAAGAACTAGGTAAATTGTCAACATCGCTATTGGTTAAGATGGTTTTTCCGGCAGAATTGATGCGATTTATTGGATCTGCTGTGAGAATTAAAAAGTCCGTTGAGCCGCCGCCGACAAGACTATTAAGTTGTGCATTGGTATAGGCTGAATACTGAGTGTTGGATCTCGGGCCAGTGTACAAAAGAGTAATTTTGGGTACCATATTTTTTCCTCCAGTAAAAAGTTTTTTTGAGTGCTAGTTTTTGCACTCATTACATATAACGAATTTCGACAAGAAAGTGCAACACGCTAAAAGATTGCAACAAAAAATGTGCCTCAAATTGAGGCACATTTTTTGCATGGTAGGTTGCATTTTTATAGGGGAAAGGGTGAGGTAATGCGCTCTGCCTTGGCTTTTCTTGGCAATAGTACTGCCTCTACCATGAAAGAAGCCCTTAAGTAGATACCTCAATCAACCGATTTTCAGTCAATGCAGTGTTCAGCATACCCTCAAAGATGGCCCACACCGCACCGTCCGCCTGGGTCACCACCACGACGCCGTGTTCCCAGGCGCCCGCCAGCTTGACACCCTCCATCACTTTGGTGGGGACATCCACGATCAAGGAGTCGTATTCCTCCATGCTCTCTTCATTCCAGACATACAGATCCCCGCCCTTCGTGACCGCCGTGGCATAGATGTCATAGGCCAGATCCACATCGGCCACATCGGTCAGAAGGGTGCGTTTCTCCCCGTTGGAAAGGCTGCGGACAAGCTCGCCCTTATCGGTGAGCCAAAGGTCCTCCCGGAGCCACCTTATGCCGCTGTACTGCTCCGATGTCACCGCCCTGGGATCGTCTAAAAGCTCATCCACCTCGCCCAGCCGCCAGGAAACACCGGTTTTGTCCCGGACATAGAGAGCGCCGCCTCCATAGATGTCTACCGCCCCTTTGATTTTCGCTATTTGGGTGGGGGATAGGCGTGTGTCCCCGGTCACCTTGCTCCCCATCAACCACACCCCACCGTCGTCTTTCACGGCAGCAGAGTAGTACCATCCTTCGATGGCAGCAGAGACCACATGATCGGTGAGTTTCACTGGAGTATTCCAACCCTCATGCTCCGGGGCGTTCCATAACTGTCCATGTACATTACTGCCCATTCCCCAAAGCACACCGTCCTTGTCCAATGCTAAAATGGATGTGCGCCCCAGCCACGCCCCGGTGATGTTTTCCAAAGGCAGCTCGTAGATATTCAGATATCCGGGGTTCTCTTGACGAAGAAGGCACTGCTCCAGGTCAAAGGAAACTTCATTCCACACCAGCAGTTTGCCGCCCGCTGTGATCATAGCGTCTTGGAAGCAGGCTGTATCGCAGAGAGAGACAATCTCCTCTCCCTCAAGGATGCACACCGGATCGGGGGTCGGCTCCGGTGTGGGAGCAGGCGAGGGCGTGGATACTTGCAGAGAGGGTGTAGGTTGCGGAGTGGGCGAGACCACCGCCTCCTTCGGACTGCAGGCGGGTAGTAGCATTAGAAATAAAAGAATCAAAGCAAAGCAGGCATTTTTACGAAACATATAATCACCCTTTCAGCTTTATTCTCCAAAATTGTAGCGCAATTCTTGCACTTATACAACTTAGCAGGTGCGCGTAGTGCACCTGCTGAGTTGTTTCTTCCGCAAAATTAGATTGTAATAACTTCGCACAACTCTCTAGGTCCGCCCAAGGAGACCAGCTTATTTGCCGGATTGTATGCACGGATTTGCGAAGAACCGCCTCCATCCAAAAATAGTCCCAAAAAGCGTGTGGATGCCGTAGAGCCATCCACAATCTCGAGATACTGCATAATAGCTGTACGGAACGGAATATATTTGATGGGATCGGATGATACGATTAGATAGGCATTGTCTTTGACTGTGTCAACAACTAACGCCGTTCTTCCGCTTGCTCCACTCGTCTCAAGATTATTATCCCAGTTTACCCCCGCTTTGCTCAACCAGCCTGAGTATCCTAAATACATTCCGGCACCGCCCTGTGCCCAGCTTTTGGCGCCGGTCAAGACTTTAAGAATAGGATCGGTTAAAGCGTCTCTCACTTCACGATAACCATAACTCCCCGAAGAGGATCGGTAAATGGCACCTGCACCACAACCATTTCCGTTGTACTCCCCTCCATTGGGCGAAGGATCTGGCCCAACATAACTGCCAGCGCACTTTGCAATATTGAACACTGCTACGGAATTTGAGATTGTCCCATCAGGATTTTTCCAGCGAAAGAATCCTGCATTGATTCCAATCATCCCTTCCTGACTTGGTGTTTTCCGCTGTATGTTTTTTAATTTAAGGTTCCCACCGGCTGTGCGGATTATATGGAGGGTGGATGTTCCGCAGACAGCGTCCATATATGTATAATTAGTTGGGCCACTAATTGTGGTATAATTCAGTTTCCATTTTTTCTTATTGACATCAGTAGGGGAAACATCCCAAAAAACACTAGCTCCAGATGTAGCGGAGTTGTAACTCAGGTAGTAATTCCAAGATTTTGTTTTTATCCAATAGTATCCATCTCCTGTAGATACTAATTGAATTAGTGCGTTTGGGTTAGCTGGCCCAGCCAAACTAAGCTCACAGTTTTTGCTGGTTGTCTTGGGCAAACTTAGGCCGTACGCTTGATTGTTGGCATTCAAGATTTGCGTGTCAGTTGCAGTAAGTGAATCAATAAACCATGTTTTCACTAGACTTGAAGAAATCTGCGAAGAAGTTTGCAGAATCGCATCGCTCCCGGCAGCAACGGAGGAGGCTTTTGGCGTAATACATAGCTGGGTGTTATCTTTCGGGGAAATAGTATAGAACGGCATGATATTTCACTCCAATTATAATGTTTTGACGATTTGTGACACTAAATTGCAAAACCGACAACGAAACTAGCCCAACGGAACCACCTTTTCTCTGTGTAGCCTTCAACATATTCCAAATTTTGACCTTCACTTTATATAACGATTAGAATCCTCAAAATGCAACAAAAAATGTGCCTCAATTTGAGGCACATTTTAAGAAAATATAGGGGCTGAGCAGCAATCGTGCGCCCCTAAGCCTTTTCTTATAGATCCAGATACTTCCCTGTATAGCGACCAATTCCCCAGGTTAAATGTAATTCCTCTATCACATCATCTTTCACAAGGACACGCATACTGTGATCCCAGGTGTCCCCAAAAGTGGCTTCTCCATTCTCGTTAAGCCGTTGGCGAAGCGGGTAGCCCAACGCCTCGGCCTCGTCCACGGTGTTGCCGACCCTCAGGCCGAGGGCGGTGGCGTAGCTGTCGTCGGTGATGGTGACGGAGTAGAGCCACTCCCGGTCCTTCTCCCGCTCGTACTCCTCCCACA
>CANQYU010000072.1 GCA_947628145.1 uncultured Bacilli bacterium
AAAAAGAATTGTCGCTCCCCACCTTGAACTCCAAATGCTCGATAATAAGGATTATTATACATATTTTGATAATTCATATTCTCACCTCTACTTTAAAATATGCCAAAAAAGAAAATATTCCTAAACTCTAGCCTATTATAATAACCTATTATAGTAATTAGAGAGATTTAATTTTTCTTTAATTCATTAAAAATATTATAAAATATTTAACTGTTAATTATCCAATTTATTTTTGCACCATGCCAATATTTCCCATTTGTGGGATTTATAACAATATCTCCAGGAGATAATTTTTGGATTTCTTTTCCCGTTTCTTGACAGAAGGCTTGCTGGTATCGAACCTATTTTTTATTTTCTTCTAAATATTTTTCATATAATTTATCCATTGATGATACATACATTTTGTCTTGTTTAATTCTAAATTTTTCATATTCTTCATTGGCTTTTTCTAAAGCCTGTTTATGAGAAATACTACCAGAATTTGATAAAATTTCTTTTTTTCGAAATTTCAATAAATCATCCGTTGCATCAATCCATTTTTGCATTGTCATTAGTTTATGCTCATTTGCCATATCTTCAGCATAGTCTAAAAATAAGGTCGTCAAACTTTCTAATTTTTTTATTTCTTGTTTGTTTAAATAATTTTTGGCAATACTTATATCATATTTCATAATTTTTCCATTTGGAGAATGTTTCCAATTAGTAAGCCCCATATATTCTTTATTAGCATCTACTCTTTCATATATAAGCTCTGCTGCAGTATGACCAGATATAGCATAATGAAGTTTATTTTGAACAATTTTAAAAAATGTATATGCTTCTTCTGAATCTTTATTATAATCTATACTTGTACTTTCAAACAAATCAGTAATTTTTTGATAAAGTCTTCGTTCACTTAAACGAATCTCTTTAATAGTTTCAAGTAATTCTTCATAATAATCCTTACCAAATTTTGGACCATTTTTCATTCTTTCTACATCTATTTTAAAGCCTTTAATAATGTAATCTTTTAAAACATTAGTAGCCCATATCCTAAATTGTGTTGCTTTTTTAGAATTTACTCGATAACCTACAGCGATTATAGCATCTAAGTTATAAAATTCTACATTTCTTTTAACATCGCGATTACCTTCTTTTTGAACTATTTCCATTTTGGAAATAGTTAAATTTTTTTGTAATTCTTTTTCTTCATATATATTGTTTAAATGTTTAGATATTGCGGGAATATTTACATCAAATAATTCAGCTATACTTTTTTGCGTAAGCCATATTGTTTCATCTCTTAAAATTACATCTATATTTATTTTTCCATCTTCTGTTTCATATAAGATAATATTACTTTCTTGCATTTTTGACCTCCTTGATAATAATAATATTATACAGTTTGAACAATTGTTTGACAATATATTTTTTCAAATATCTAATCTTTTTGGCAAAATAAAAGATATAGATGTTTTCTATACTTTAAAATTAACATATAAATAATAATTAAAATACAATTATTTTTTAAAAGATATATAATAACTAAAATGAGGCTTTAATATCATTATTTCATGGCTATTAATATTTTTTGACAAAGAAACATTCTTCAACCATGGCTCCTCCGACTAAAGCTCCAGTTAAAAAGGAAAAAAGTTCTTAAACTATTGCCTATTTTAAATCATTAAATATAACCTATCATTCTAGTAATAACTTATTATCTTTTATAACAATTCCCTTTTATCCTTTTCTAATTTCATTTCCAATCGTTCTAAATTATTTGTTTCATAATTACATTCATAATTTAATAAATATTTTTTTATAATTCTCATAATTCCATTATGGGTTACTATTAAAATCTTTGATTTTTCATCATAATTATTTAATAATAATTGTAAGAATAATGTTATTCTCTTTAATATATCTTCTAAACTTTCTGAACCACTTGGATTTATTTTATAATTTTTTATTAAAGATAAATATCCTTTAGAAAATTCCATTTTAAATCTTTCATTTAAAACTCCCAAATCTCTTTGCGTTATTAAATCCGTTTTTATTGGTTCTTTAAATGGATATATTAATTTAGCTGTTTCATATGTTCTTTTATAAGGTGAACAATATACATCTGCAAATATATCTGTTAAAAATTGATTTTTTTGACATTCTTCTCTTCCTTCCAAAGTTAAACTATAATCTAATTTTGTAGCAACATAACCTTTTCCATTTAAATCAGTTTTAGCGTGCCTTAAAAATATTAATTCCATTTTATCCCCCTAATAATAAATTTTATTTTTCTACTATTTCTGTCCTATCCCAATAATATCCTGTCTTATTCTTTTTAAAAGTATGTTTATATAAAGTAAACTTATCTTTATTCTCTTCTAAATATTTATTAAAATCAGTTTCATAACTAAGTTCTACTTGATAATCATTATAATAATCTTCTAATTGTTCTTCTAAATAATTATAGTGAGCTACATACTCATAAATTATTAATTGATTTTTACTTGCTTCGTAATTATCTAATAGGCTAACTAATAAATCATCCGTCTCTCCCCCACCTAAACCTAAGAAATAATTATTTTGATAAGCAAAACTCATTCCCGTATTATAAGCATCTTCTAAAGTTTTAGTTTCTTCTAAATTAGTTATTTCTTTATTATAATATTCCTCCATTTTTTCTTTTACTAAATCTAAAGGTAAATAATATCTATCAATATATTCAACATCATATAATAATTCTTTTTCATATTTAAGAGGTAATTTTAAATTCATATCAAAACTACAATTAGCTTGGTCCCAACAATTCATTTCATTATCTAAAATCTTTGTAATAAGTAACTTTTCTGATACATTAGCTAAATCAGTTTCTTTTTTATCATATAATTTATTTTCTAAACTTCTTGGCACATAACTTAAATATTTTCTTAATTCTTCTTCCCCTAACTTAATTCCTTGAGAATTTGCTATATATATTCCTACCCCTAATAAAATAGCCCCCAAAATAATAGCAATTACTATATAGATATACTTTTCTATTTTCTTCATATAAACTCCTTTTTATAACTTTATTAAAGCATATAACATCCTAAAATACAAATAATAATTATTTATAATTTTAAGCTTTACAATATTTTAACAATAAAAAAGAACTAATTTATTAATCCTAAATAATAGTTCTTTTTTCCTTTTTTAATAATCATTACTTTATTATCAATTGTATCTTTATTATCTACAATATATTCTAAATTATCTATTTTTTTATTATTAATACTAATTGCCCCAGCACTTATAAATTCTCTTGCTTCTCTTTTACTTGAACATATTTTATTATTAACAACAAAATCAACTATATTATCCCCTAGATTAATATCTATACTAGGTACTCCTTTTAAGGAATTAATTATATCCGAACTAGAAAGCTCTGTTACTTTTTCACTAAATAAACTTTCACTTATTTTAACAGCTTTTTCATATTCTGCATGACCATGTAAGAAAGTAATAACCTCTTCGGCTAATCTTTTATGAGCAATTCTTTTTTCGGGAGCTTCTTCATGTATTTTTGCTATTTCTAAAATTTCTTCTTTAGATAAAAAAGTAAGTTTCTTTAAATAATCAATAACCATTTCGTCTTCAACATTAATAAAAAATTGATACATTTCATAACTACTAGTTTTATTTATATCTAACCATATAGCATTGCCCTCACTTTTTCCAAATTTAGTTCCATCTTTTTTAGTTATTAAAGGCATTGTAAATCCATATGCTTCTTTACCTGTTTTCTTTCTTATTAAATCTATCCCCGCGGTAATATTTCCCCATTGGTCTTGTCCAGCCATTTGCATAACACAATTTTTATGTTCAAATAACCATAAAAAATCTAAAGATTGCATAATCATATAACTAAATTCGGTATAAGTAATGCCCGCGTCTAATCTTCTTCTAATAATATCTTTATCTAACATATAATTAATACTAAAATATTTACCATAATCTCTTAAATAATCAATAAAATTAATAT
>CANQYU010000073.1 GCA_947628145.1 uncultured Bacilli bacterium
CCCAAGACATCATTGTTTCATTTATTTTATTGCCACTATCTGCTAGCAAAGATAAAACTAATTGTTTATTCTCTCGATAAGCTGAAACTTTTATTTTTAAATTATTTAATTCTTTTTGTAAATCTTCTATTTCTTTTATTACTTTATTAGCATATATTTCATTATTTTCCATATCTACTCCTATATTTTATATCTTCTAGTTAAGACGTTTAATTCAAAATCTAAATCTTGTAAAATTTGATTATTTTCTCTTGTTAATTCGAATAACTTATTAGTTGTAATTGGTCCTTTTAAGAAATCAATATTATCTTTTAATAATAAGTATTGATCTACTACTTTATTTATTAAATTATTTAATGTTTTTTCCTTAGCTATTAGCAACTCTTTTTGTTTTTTTATCCTTTCATTATTTTCTTTGCGACTTAATAATTCTAACTTTTGAAGAACGACAATATGTTGATCTAAAATATCTTTACATAACATACTTCCTAATATATATTTTTTGGTTAAATTTAAATCCATATTTTTTCCTCTTTCTTAAATTATTTTATTCTTTTCTTAATAAATTTCTTTATTATTTAATTTTAAATTATTTATAAATTTATTAATATACATATATGCTTTTGGACATTCTATTTTAAAATATTCATCTTTTTCCAAATATCTTTGTATACACTCAGCAAAAAATTCCCTGGGATTTTTCGATAACATGATTTATAAATTCTCGATATAAAAAAGCCTTTTTGGGATTTTTAGTATTTTGATAAAAATTATTTTTTTCTTCATTATAAATGTCTTTAAATTTATCTAAATTACTAATAAAATTTAAACTATAATCAATAACATGACCAATTTCATGATAAAAACTTATATTTAAACAATCCATATCATATATTATTGATTGATTTTCTATATCACAATAACCAGAAAATAAAAATTCAGAAGTAATAAAATAAGTATAGTTATTTAAAAGTTCTATAATAAAATTAGGTAAGGTTTGAAATAATCTTTCAAACTGACAAATTTTTTCAAAATACTCACTATAATTTTTATTAGGAAATTTATATTTATGAAAACCATTACTTACCATAAATAGAGTTAAATCTTTATTAATATTTTTTTTCACAGGAACTTTACCTAAAAAATATTTTTCTAAACTTTCATCATATTCATAAACGCTTTGATTTTGATCATTATTAACAATGAATTTCATTTCTTTTGATAATGTATCTTCCATTTTAAAACATTCAAGATTTGAACTTACTGTTACTTCTTTTAATTTAGGCACATCTAACATGTTACCTAAAAACTCTACATTGCCTAAATTTATGACTTCTAAATTATGATTTTCTCTAAATGCATAAATTCCAACTTCATTAACTGATGGTCCAATAATTTTTTTAATTTTATTATTATAAGCAAAAGCATAATTATTAATGATTTTAACATTATTAGGAATCATAATATTATTTTTGGTTCCATAATAACCTAATTTTTTTATTTCAAAATAATTGACATTATCTAAATCACTTAAATTAGGTAAAGATTTGCTTATAATTGGTTTATTAGTACTATAATTTATTTTGACATTCAACTCTTTAAATAGCATTTCATCTATTTCATAATAAATAGGTCCATTATGTGTGTAAACACCTAAAATAAACATAATTACATTCTGCATATCTTTATCGTATAATTTCATTTTAACATAATGGTTGATATTTAGAAGCTAAGTTCTTTAAATATTCATTCATCAAAATTTCCCCTTTAATTGTTTTTTATAATACTATAAATAAAAGGTAATTTCAATTTAAATTTTATCTTACTTTTTTATCACTATCATTATCAATATTACTAAAACCAAGCCAAAGTAAATTTTCTTTACTATAAGATAAATCGTTAGGATAAGCTTTAATAGCATTTAAATAAGTACTTCCTTTAATGTTTGACTTACAAGGAAGATTTTGATTAGATATTTTTCCTCTTCTGGTAAGATAAAAACTATCAAAATAAGTTTTAAGATTTTCATCTGTTGCTTCTATGTATCCTTTATTAATTAAATCATCCGCTACCTTAGTTTTATCTGGATATAACTTGTAATAATATCCTGGTAAAGGAGCAAGTAAAACTAAATTATGTTCATAATCAACTATATAATTATCTTCATTAATCTTTTTTTCTTGAAAAAATTGTTTATAAGTTAAATCAATTAAATATTTTAAATCTTGATATTCTATCAAAATTAAGTTATGACCTTCAACATCATTAGATATAACATTTTGCGTAGAAATAGGATAAACTATAAATCCTAAATTACTAAAACGATAGTAAGTCACAGCTTGTAATAAATCACATTTATTAATATATAAATCTTCTTTCGCATCTATCCCGTTAATACCTTGATATTCTTTTTTAATTAAAGCAATCTCTGATTCAATTAAATTTTCAATTTTTTCTTTATTTATTAAATAATTCCTTTCATTTATTCATAATATAATTACTATTAAGCTCATTATCAATTAAATGAACTTGTGTATTAAATATATCTTGATATAAATAAGGTTTTTCAGGATTAAAGTTAATATAAAAATTTCCATGCACTTCATTATTATTATAAGAAGTATAGATTGTAAAATTTTCTTCATCTTTAAGATAATTTTTAATTAAATCATCTACTTGAAAATATTGAGGATCATAATTTTCAATATTTAAATAATTATTATTGAAAAAATAATCAGCACAAGCCGCTAGATAAGGATCTTCTAACATATCTTTTTGATAAAGAACTTTA